>CAJQKG010000128.1 GCA_905478845.1 uncultured Luminiphilus sp. | reverse complement strand
TAAGTGATCAAGATCACGCATTTCAGCGCTAGCCGCCGATAAGAGGTAAAAATGATCACTCGCGATCCGCGTGACGGTGGCCTCCCCTAAGATACGGCCCTGACGCGATAAAAAGTGTGCCAACGCCATGCCGCCGTCTCGTTTGGGCATGCGATTCGCTAACAGCCGATTCAAAAAGGCCTCTGCTCCGGCGCCGCGCACAGTATATTTTGCGAACCCGGTCATATCGATCACACCCACCCGATGTCTGACCGCTTCGCACTCCGCTCGTACTACCTCAAAAACATTATTGCGGCGGTAACTACATTCTTCCTCACGTCCATCTAGGGAAAACCATTGCGGTCTCTCCCAACCAAAGGTCTGCGTGAAGACCGCGCCTTTTTCTGCCAACGTGGTATGCAGCGGGCTCAACCGGCAGTCGCGCGCCGCCGGAAATTCCTCTCCCGGTAAGGGCGTGGCATACGTCAGTCCATAGTCTTGGAAGCCCTTTTCCCGCATATAGTGTCGATCGGCAAAGTCGCCAAACCGTCTGGGGTCGAACCCTGTCATGTTGATTTCAGCGTCGCCATGAATCATCCACTGGGCGAGATACTTCCCGCACCCGGCTCCCTGAGCAATACCAAATGACGAGCCACAGCAGAGCCAAAAGTTGTCAAGACCCGCAACAGGGCCCAGCAGGGGCGGGCCATCCGCCGAATGAGGAATAGCGCCATTGACGATGCGTTTGATACCCGCTTCTAACATGGGCGGCATGCAGTTCATTGCCCGCTCAAGCCACGGCATCAATCTATCCAGATCGTCGGGAAATAACTCACTGTCCGAGGACCACGGCGGCAGCCCGTCCGGGCCCCAGGCCTCGGTCAGTCCGGTGGATTCATAAATTCCAATCAGGCCCGACTTCTGCTCTTGCCGAATGTAGGCCGAGGCATAAGGGTCACGCATCACCGGAAATTCTTCATCACGATCAATAAACTCTTGAATCGCCCCCGTCACAATATAGTGGTGCTCCATATTGGCAATCGGCACATCGGCTCCGACCATCTGTGCCACCTGGCGAGCGAAACTGCCCGCCGCATTGACAACGATCTCTGCTGTGACCTTGCCCAGTTCAGTGTCGACCTCCCATTCGCCGGAGGGCAAACGATTGATATCGGTCACGCGGTTATGCCGCACAATTTTGACGCCCATGTCGGTGGCGCCGCGGGCCATGGCGTTGGTGAGCCCCGAGGGGTCAGCGTGGCCATCGTCTAATGTCCAAGCGCCCGCTATGACGCCATCGATATCGTAAAAGGGATTGAGCTCTTTAATCTTTGCCGCATCGATGATCTCCATGTGGAAACCGACGTTGTCAGCGATACCCTTCATATAATGAAACCAGTCGAGATCGGCTTGTTGACGCGCAACACGAATGCCTCCAGACGCATGCCAACTCACATATTGGCCAGTCTTCTCTTCGAGGGTGGGATACAGCCTATTACCGTAGTCGTGGATCTTGGCGAGATTGTAGTTGCTCACCAAACTTGGGCACTGGCCGGCAGCATGCCAAGTCGATCCCGAGGTCAATTCCCCTTTCTCGATCAACATGACATTGGTTTCACCTTCCTCGGCGAGATGGTAAGCCAACGCCACCCCCATAATGCCGCCACCAACAATCACAATTCGGGCCTGTGAGTTCATGGACATATCCTTCTTCCCCTATTCTTATGCGGTGGAGGCTACAGTGTGATTTTAGACCGCGTCAATGCATTGATAGCGTCTCGATCTTAGGCCGGTAAACGCCAACGGTCTTTGCAAATGCGGACAGGTTTGCGCTAAGTGATGGGCAAATCGTGGCGTCGGCGAGGCGCCATCGGGGTGGACCCACAGCCAAACCCACTCCCTCCCGAAAACCACCGGAACCCGCGATCTTTTGTACCTCCACAATTTCGTGCTCAGGGTGTCGCTTTTGGTTCTTAAGGTGTCGGTTTGGGCATAGCCTCTTCAGAGTAACAACGCCACAGTAGCGCCCATTGCAAGCGGGTTTATCGGGCTTCTTTTTGAACCTCAGTAACGGTGTTGGCAGTGAGTGAATCGGTTAACATGAGTAACGCGAATCGGGTCTCAGTATGGCCACGGAGTGACCGTTAGCCGGTGTCACCATAAGACCGATGTTGTAGCGCACGAGGCACACAAGGCCTCTTGATGGAAGTGGTGTAATGAGCGAGCGAGCGAGCAGACGAAAAGGCGGAGGCCGAGCTGGGCGACGAGAGGCTCGCGCCGATGCTGCGCCCGCCGCCGCACCTTTCATCGAGCGAAAGATCCCCTACGTTGAGATTCTCAGCGAAGAAAACCTTGAGCTGATCGAGCGTAATGCTGACCGACTGCTGAGCGAAATTGGCATCGACTTTCTCGACGACCCCGAAGTCTTAGATTTATTTCGGGAAGCAGGTGCAGAGATCGACGGGACGCGGGTCCGCTTTCCAGCAGGCATGTGCCGGCAGATCATTCAAGCCAGCGCGCCGAGCGAGTATGTGCAACATGCACGAAACCCCGCTCGCAATGTCACCATTGGCGGCAAGCGCACCGTGCTGGTACCCGCGTATGGCCCTCCTTTCGTGCATGACCTCGATAAAGGCAGACGCTACGCCACCATCGAAGATTTCGAGAATTTCGTCAAACTCGCTTACATGGCGCCGGGCATCCATCACTCGGGCGGCACCGTCTGTGAGCCTGTTGATCTGCCGGTGAACAAGCGCCACTACGATATGCTTTATAGCCACTTTAAGTACAGTGATAAGCCCCTGATGGGCTCGGTCACTCATTGGCGTCGCGCTCAAGACTCGGTCGACATGGCAAAAATTGTCTTTGGTGATGAGTTTGTCGATCAAAACTGTGTGCTCACCAGCTTGATCAACGTGAACTCACCGATGGTCTTTGACGGCACTATGCTGGGCTCACTTAAAGTCTATGCCCGCAACAATCAATCCACGGTCGTGTCGCCGTTTATTCTTGCCGGAGCGATGTCCCCTGTGACGGTCACCGGTACCTTGACGCAAATTTTAGCTGAGGCCTTGGCCGGCATCGCGCTGACGCAATTGATTCGCCCCGGCTGCCCCGTGATTTTTGGCACGTTTGCCGCGGCAGTTTCGATGGCAACTGGTGCACCCACCTTCGGTACTCCTGAGCCCAGCATGGTGATTTATGCCGCCGCCGCACTGGCGCGTCGGCTTGGCGTACCCTTCCGCAGCGGCGGTGGGCTTTGTGGCTCAAAGCTGCCCGACGCGCAAGCGGCTTATGAAGCGGCAAATACATTACAAACGGCGGCACTCGCGGGGGTAAATTTCATGCTTCATACCGCGGGCTGGTTAGAAGGCGGCCTGGCGATGGGCTATGAAAAGTTCATCATGGACTGCGATCAGGCAAGTATGATTTCGGTGCTCTTGCAGGGTGTCGACATGTCCGAAAATGCGCAGGCGATGGACGCCTTTGCAGAAGTGGGCCCCGGAAAGCATTTCCTCGGATCAGCCCACACGCTCAGTAATTTTGAAACGGCCTTTTATCGCTCGACCGTCGCCGACAACAACAGCTATGAGCAATGGTCAGCGGAAGGCAGTTTGGATTCGGCCCAGCGCGCGAATGTCTTGTGGAAAAAAATGCTGGCGGAATACGAAGCCCCTGCGTTGGATCCCGCTATCGACGAGGCACTGCAAGCCTTCATGACCACCCAAAAAGCATCTTTCGCCGATCGAGATTATTAAAAGAGGAGAGCCCCTGCCATGGCAGACAACGAAGACGATATTGTCCTTTCAGAACTCTCGAACGAAGATCTCGTGCAGCAAATGCACGATGATCTGTACGACGGCCTAACCGAAGAGATTGAAGAAGGCACCCGGATTCTGCTGGCACGTGAGTGGTCACCAGAGCAAGTGCTGGGCAAGGCGCTGGTCGACGGTATGACCATTGTCGGCATCGACTTTCGCGATGGCATCTTATTTGTCCCAGAGGTACTGCTCGCCGCTAACGCCATGAAGGGCGGCATGGCGATATTGCGCCCACTGCTTGCAGAGACCGGCGCCAAGCCAGTTGGCACGATGGTCATTGGTACCGTCAAAGGCGACATTCATGATATTGGTAAAAACCTTGTCTCGATGATGCTGGAAGGCGCGGGGTTTGACGTATTTGACATCGGCATTAACAACTCGGTTGAGGATTATTTAGCGGCGATAGAACAACACAAACCGGATATTTTGGGCATGTCTGCCCTCCTCACCACCACCATGCCTTACATGAAAGTGGTGATCGATACGCTAGTCGCAAAAGGGTTGCGCGGGAACTACATTGTGCTGGTGGGGGGTGCCCCACTCAACGAAGAATTTGGGCAGGCTGTTGGTGCTGATGCCTACTGTCGTGACGCGGCAGAAGCGGCGACCACTGCCATCCGCATGGTCAGTGAACGCCGCCTGGCGCAGAGCGCCTGACCTTCCCGGCGATGATGGGAGCCACTCTAATCATCGCCTGCGGTGCACTCGCGCGGGAAATTGATGCGCTGAAGCGCGCCAATGGCTGGGATCGCTTGCAGGTGCAATGTCTTGACGCATCCCTGCACAACCGTCCCAAAGCGATTCCCGCACGTGTCGACGCGTTGCTCGAAAAGCACTTTCATCAATACGAACGGGTTTTCGTGGCGTACGCTGACTGTGGCACTGGCGGCGCACTGGATAAAGTTTTGGCGCGATGGGGTGTCAGCCGTCTCCCAGGAGCTCACTGTTATGAAGTCTTCGCGACGTCACCCGTGTTCCATGCCCTAGCAGAGGCCGAACCCGGCACCTTTTATTTGACCGATTTCTTAGCGCGACACTTTGACCGGTTAGTCATCGAGGATTTAAAACTGGATACGCATCCTGTTTTACAAGACATGCTCTTTGGCCATTACCAGCGAATCGTCTACCTGGCGCAAACAGACGATCCAACACTACTCGCCAAAGCGCAAGAAGCGGCAGACCGGTTAGGGCTCGCTTTTGAGGTCATCGAGACCGGATTAACAGCGTTGCAAGCCGCATTAGCCCCGCAAGTACTGCACTTTGATCATGACCGTGAGGCCCACCATGCAACGCATTGATATTTTGTGGCGCGATATTCCCTCGCAAGTCCTGATTAAGCGTGGCCGAGATCGGGGTAAGTACATGCTGAGCGCGCGCTTCCAAGAAGCCATTGACCGCGCTGCCATGCGAGCCGGTAAAGGCGGCAGTGACGCCTACCTCGATGAATGGCGACGGGTTACCACCGCGATAGAGGCCGAAGGCGCACTGGCAGATATCGCAGCGCAACTCGGTCAAGAAATTGAAGCGCAGTACTCTGACGAGGACATCACCCGACTTGCCAAGCAAAATGGCTATGCTGAGCCCGCCACATGAAATCAGTCAGACTCTGGTCCATTCGACAATCCCGCTGGCTTAACTTCGTCTATGAGGGGATCGAGGCCACTCTGGTATTGCTTAATCCGCTGCTGAAACGAATTGGATACGAGCGCCTCGACAAGCCTTTTGCCGCGATTGAGCGCACCGTCAAAGGTTTTCTGTTCGACTCTCAGTCCTGCGGACAGTGCACGCTGGGATCCACCGGCATGGCCTGTCCGATGAACTGCCCGAAAACACTGCGCAATGGCCCCTGTGGTGGCGTCCGCCAAGATGGCGGCTGTGAAATCAAACCCGAGATGACCTGCGTTTGGGTCAATGCGTGGCAAGGCAGCCAACAGATCGGCAACATCGAAGACACCATTAAAATCATCCAACCCCCTGTCGATAATCGACTCAAGGGCCGCAGCGCCTGGCTGCGCGCGCTCCGATTGCGCACGGGACACAAGGCATGAGCTTCGACGACGAACCGTTAGCGGGAGACAACCTGCCCATATTGCCGGGGCACACCTCACCGGGGCGTTTCGAGCGCGTGCTGCGAGCAGGGCATTTTGCCGTCACGGCCGAGATCGCACCACCTGATTCAGCTGACCCCCAAGATGTATTCGAGCGCGCTGCGTTATTCGACGGTTACGTCGATGCCATTAATGCCACCGATAGCTCAGGGGCCAATTGCCACATGTCGAGCATGGGCATCTGCTCACTTTTGACGCGTCACGGCTACGCCATGATCCTGCAGCAATCCTGCCGAGACCGAAACCGCATTGCCATGCAGGGGGACCTGCTCGGTGCAGCCGCAATGGGCGTCTGCAATGTGCTCTGCCTCAGTGGCGACGGTGTGCAATCAGGGGATCACCCAGAAGCAAAGCCCGTATTCGATATGGACAGTATTTCGGCACTCACTATGGTCAAGACCATGCGTGATGAGCAGCAGTTCTTAAGTGGTCGATCGATCTCCACACCGCCACGGCTGTTCCTCGGTGCCGCAGCAAATCCCTTCGCACCGCCACTGGATTTTCGCCCCCACCGAATGGCCAAAAAGATTGCCGCTGGCGCGCAATTTATCCAAACCCAGTATTGCTTTGATATCGACAGAATGAAGACGTTTATGGCCCAGGCGCGTGACATGGGGCTGCTTGAAAAAGTCTATGTGCTGGCCGGCGTGGGCCCCTTGGCCTCAGCCAAAGCCGCGGACTGGATCCGCAAGAATGTGGCAGGTGTGCATATCCCTGATGCAGTCATAGCTCGGCTCAGTGGCGCCGAGGATCAAAAGCAAGAGGGGGTCAATCTCTGCATTGACCTCATCGAGCAAGTCCGAGAAATCGAGGGCATCAGTGGCGTGCACATCATGGCCTATCGCATGGAGGACCGTATCGGCGAAATCGTCTCGCGCTCGAATGCCCTCAATGGTCGCACCCCCTGGCAACCCGCCCACTAAACCCTCCCCTTCATTACCCTTTATTACCCTTTATTTTATTAGGCTATCCTCATGACAATAACGACAATCAGTTCAGCCACTCGGGAAGTTCACATGGGCTTCGATCAACGCTTTGTGATTATTGGGGAACGGATCAATCCGACCGGCCGCAAAATTTTGGCCGAAGAAATGAAAAATGGGGACTACAGCCGCGTCGAGTCTGACGCGCTGGCGCAGGTTGCAGCGGGCGCCCACATGCTCGATGTCAACGCGGGGATTCCGCTGGCGGATGAGCCACGGATTTTGGCGGAGGCCATTCAACTGGTTCAGTCGATCACCGATGTCCCACTGAGCATTGATTCCTCTATCGTCGAGGCACTGGAAGCGGGTCTTGCCGTCTACCAGGGCAAGGCACTGGTCAATTCGGTGACGGGTGAGGATGAGGTGCTGGAGCGGGTGTTGCCGTTGGTCGCTAAGCACAAGGCCGCTGTTGTGGCGATCTCTAATGACGAGACCGGTATTTCAGAGGACCCCGACGTGCGCTTCGCGGTCGCTAAAAAAATTGTCGAACGCGCGGCTGACTACGGTATACCCTATAACGATATTGTTGTGGATCCCCTCGTGATGCCTATTGGCGCCATCAACACTGCCGGCCTGCAAGTGATGGCACTGGTGCGACGCTTGAGAGAAGAGCTCAAGGTGAATACCACCTGTGGCGCTTCTAATGTGAGCTTTGGCCTGCCTAACCGTAATGGCATTAACTCGGCGTTTCTCACCATGGCGATGGGTGCTGGCATGACCTCCGCGATCACCAGCCCCATGCATCCAGAAGTGATGCAGGCTGTGCGCGGTGGCGACGTCATGATGGGGCATGATCCCAACTGTACACATTGGATCCGCGCCTACCGTGAACCCGCCGCTGAAGGTGAGGGGCGCGGTGGCAGAGCGGGACGATCAGGACGTCGCAGGAGCGCGTGAATCTTGTCTGAGGCCGATGTCAAAGTCCTCTTCATGCCCTCGGGTAGACGGGGCTTTTTTCCGCGTGGCACTCCCCTTCTAGAAGCAGCCCGCAGTTTAGGCGTCGATATCGACTCAGTCTGTGGTGGCAGAGGGCTCTGCGGACGCTGCCAAATCAGTTGCGTGACAGGCTCTTTTGCCAAACATCAAATCGAATCTGACGTCGATCACCTCTCCCCTTTTTGTGCGACCGAGGTCAAATTTGTTGAGCGAAAAGGCCCTTTAAAAGAGGGGCGCCGGCTCAGTTGCCACACCACACTGCTCGACGATGCCGTCATCGACGTGCCTGCCGAGAGTCAGGTACACCGACAGATCGTGCGCAAGGAAATGGAGTCTCGAGATATCCGTCTCGATCCCGCCACACGGCTTTACTATGTGCAGATTGGCGAGCCGACGCTAGAGGATCCCCGTGGTGAACTGCAACTCCTGATCGAAGCACTAGAAAACGATTGGGGTGTGACCCACCTGACACTGGCCCATTCACAACTGCAGCAAATTCAGGCGGCACTCACGCGAGAAGATCGCGGGATGACAGTAGCGGTCTATCAAGAACGCGAAATCACCGCTGTGTGGCCGGGGCTTTTTGAACAGCCGCGGGGTATCGCCATTGACGTGGGTTCCACCACTGTTGCAGCGCATCTTTGTGATTTAAAAACCGGGGAGGTGCTCGCCTCTGCGGGGGTGATGAACCCACAAATCCGTTACGGCGAGGATCTGATGAGCCGAGTGTCTTATGTGATGATGCACCCTGAAGGTGCGGAGCTGCTGACACTCGCTATCCGCGAAGCCATCAACGGCTTATTGGTGGAGTTGAGTGAGCAAGCCTCAGGCGACATCAACGATATTTTAGAAATTGCCTTGGTGGCGAACCCGATCATGCATCACATTTTGCTGGGCATTAATCCGGTGAACCTTGGCACTGCGCCCTTTGCGCTCACCACCAGTGACCCGATCGACACCCGCGCCATCGAAGTGGGACTGATCGCGCATCCTGAGGCACGACTGTATTGCCTGCCGTGTATTGCGGGCCATGTGGGAGCGGATGCCGCTGGGGTGATTTTGGCGGAAGCGCCGCATCGCGGAGAAGGCATGACCCTCGTCGTCGATGTCGGTACCAATGCCGAAATTGTGCTCGCTAATCAAGAACGCTTGCTCGTGTGCTCGAGCCCGACTGGACCTGCATTTGAAGGGGCGCAAATTAGTAGCGGCCAGCGCGCAACAATGGGCGCGATCGAGCGCGTTCGTGTCGATCGCGACACCCTAGAGCCGCGCTTTAAATGTATTGGGAGTGATTTGTGGTCTAACGAGCCAGGCTTTCTAGCGGCAATGTCGGGTCATGGTGTCACCGGCATCTGCGGTTCAGGCATTATTGAGGTGGTAGCAGAGATGTATCTGGCCGGCATCATCACACCAGAGGGTGTGGTTGACGGCAGTTTATCCGAGCAGAGTCCCCGCATCCGGCAAGAGGGTCGTACATGGTCCTACGTTTTGCATCACGCTGAGACGACGGATGAGTCTGACGTTGTGGTCACCCAAAACGATGTGCGGCAAATCCAACTCGCTAAAGCGGCTCTCTATGCCGGTATCAAGCTCCTTATGGATGAAATGGGGACCCCCTCGGTCGACCGGATTCGCCTGGCGGGTGCCTTTGGCAGTCACATCAGTGTCAGTCATGCGATGGTGCTCGGACTGATACCTGATTGCGATCTCGAACAGGTTACCTCAGCAGGCAATGCTGCGGGTGCGGGTGCCCGCATGGCGCTACTGGATCGCAACGCCCGATTAGAGATTGCCGATACCATCCGCACCGCTGAGCGGATCGAGACGGCGGTAGCGCCCGAGTTTCAGAGCCACTTTGTAGGCGCGATGGGCTTACCACATCAGAGCGACGCGTTTCCGAATCTGTTCTCACAGGTTGACCCACCCAAAGCCAAGACGACCGCTCCGGGCGATTCACCTAAGCGTCGTCGTCGAAGTAAGCGCTCGAACGGCTAAGCGCCGTTATCCTCGGACTGCGGTCAAAAGGAGCAGCCACAATGTGGCCGGCGATGGGCAGTGTTAACGTGCCTCATTAAGGCTGTCTGGCGCCACTCTCTTTCACTGTCTTGCTGCGAGCTTGGCGATCATACACCGCGTCATCGAGGCGACTACCAAAGAGCGAATCGGGCATCATCTCGTAGTATGGGTCGTTGGTTGGCATAGTCCGGCTCCAATCCACTCGCTCTGACCGGTAGGTCATCTTCCAGACCTCTCCTCGACGTTCGTAGCGATCGAGATAGCGTCCAGCGACAATCAGGTCCTCAAAGCCACTCTCGGCTTTCACCTTGTGATACGCCTGAAAATACACCTCACCGAAGGCCTCATCGCCCTCCACCTCGATCAGCGTATTGCCAATCATGTGCTGATTCGAAATATGATCGCTCAGCGCGGTGATCGCAAACTCAATAAAAGTGGGTGCATCGCAGTTGATAAAGCCATATTCACAAAAGGCATCCTCCCAAAATACCGAGTGCAGCAGCTGGGCATCGGTGCGATCAAGTCCCCGCATGTATCGACACGACAGCTCGTAGAGCGCTTGTTTGTCTAGCAAGTTCTGCAGTGCGAGATCCATTGGTGAAGCCTCGTTATTAGTTTAATCAGTTGCCGAGGTGCATCGTCATCCACATTCCTTCCTAGATCAACCGCTATGGTCGTGACGCACAATCGACTGCCAACGGCGTCACCGCGTCTGGCTTGTCGTTCTCTATCGGTCTGCGCATACTAACGGCATGATCATGATGACCGCTGCCAACAGGTACCACCAAAAATATGTCGGATAACGCGCAACCACCGGGCCACGCCCGAGCCCTCGGTACGTCCATCGCCGATGTGTTGGCGTCAGATGCTCGTCCGGCTCCCACACCACTCACGACGCAAGCCTACGAATTCCTCGGCGATGCAGACCTGCCCGCACACCGTTATACCTGCCGTGACTTTTTCCAGCAGGAAATGAGCAGTATGTGGTCGCGGTGTTGGCAGTGGGCCTGCCGTGAGGAACACATCCCCGCCGTCGGGGATCACTACGTCTACGATATCGGGCCTTACTCAGTCATTATCACGCGCGTCGCAGTCGGCGAGATCAAAGCTTTTATCAACAGCTGCACCCACCGCGGGACCCGTCTTTTAGGCGAGGAGGGTCCCGGTTCCGGGCAGCGCTTTAACTGTCCTTTCCATGGATGGTCTTACGACCTTGATGGCACCCTCAGAGACGTGCCGGGACAGTGGGATTTTCCGCATGTCTGTGAAGCCACCCACTCGCTTCAAGGTGTGGGTTGCGACACCTGGCAGGGCTTTATTTTTATCAATCTTGATCCTCATGCCACGCCGCTTTGGCAGCAGCTAGATGTGATGCCCGAGCATTTTTCCCATTTTCCCCTGAGTCATCGGCGTATTCGGCTCCATGTACAAAAGGCATTACCCGCGAACTGGAAGGCCGCGCAAGAGGCTT
>CAJQKG010000127.1 GCA_905478845.1 uncultured Luminiphilus sp. | reverse complement strand
GGCGGAGCACGGAATCGGCACTGAAAAGGTACCCTGGCTAAACATTAGCCGAAGCCCGGCAGAGATCGCTGTCATGCATGGCTTGAAAGCGACTCTGGACCCAAGCAACATTCTCAACCCAGGTCGAGTCATCCCCTTGCAAAACTGATCTAGCGGAAGCTAAGGCGCATCAAACAATGCGAACTCCGGCAAGGGGATGCCGATACTCAAACACCATTTACTGCCTCGTCGACGCCATTGCAAAATCGGCACCTTATTGGGCAATCGCCCTATAATCTGTCAGCGTAGCCACGCCGGGCGCTCTGGTAGCCGCAAGACCATTGCGACATAATTCATTGCGGTCAATCTAACGGAATCGAGCAGAAACGTGTCCATCCTAAGCAAGTGTAAAAGAATGCGCCTAGTGCTAGTGGGCGTGGTTTTGGTGCTGGCAGGGTGCGCCCGCGCGCCAAGCATGGCGCCACAGCAAGCCGAGGGCAAAACGGTTTGCGACACCTACCTTATTCAGAGTATGTGCGTACAAGACCTCGTTGGTGACGGCATTGTGGATTTGATTTACTTTACGGATACCCAAGAGATATTCATGTACCAGAGCGGCACAAGAGATTCTGCCGCTGAGGTGATGCCACTTCATCGTTGTGCCGTGCCACTCGATGAAGGCATGCAGGCGACAACCAACCGGATTTTGAACCGGGAAGATCTGAGTCTCGCAGAAGAACTGAGCATTACTCTTGAATTGATCGCTAACTATATGGCCGCCAGGCCCACCATAGACGCGTGCAATGCCCGGTTCGAGGACAACACAGATGAGGGCGATCTTTCCCCGGGGCCATTCTCCGAGTTCGAGGAGGACTGGGGCGACGCGTAACTCTCTGCGCACGGTGTCCTACAGGAAGCCGTATCCCCACACCGTGCCCCTTTGGGTGATAAGCAAGCCTGACAGGAGCACATTATGGCTAATAAGCTACGTTTTAAGGGGTTTTGTGGGTACTACTTGGGACTGTCTGACATACTCTGAGGGGGAAATTTTGGCGGAGAGCGAGGGATTCGAACCCTCGATACGTTGCCGTATACACACTTTCCAGGCGTGCGCCTTCGACCACTCGGCCAGCTCTCCGTAGTGCTCAGTTTACCATAGCTAGACCCCTCCTCCGTCAACTGGTGACGCTAAAAAGAAGTGCCTATCTCAATACTAAAATGATACTTTTCGGAAGATTGAGGTCCGTTGAGGTCAAGGTAAAGCGGCTGCGCGTAAGACGCCTGGGTGTACCAGCTATCAGTAAGGGGAACCCGCACAAACACCGTGAGATCAATTTGCTCGCCCCCAAAGGCGCTGGGGTTGGTTACGGGTGCCGGATAAGGGAACTGGGGGTTAGGCACCAACAACGCCGCATCCTGCCCCGTAATCGTGTCGCGCCAGCGATACTGCAACCGCATACCCGGCGAGAAACCAGTGAAACCCTTCCACTGAAACCAGCCACTCACACCGGCCTTATGGCCCAGCCGATAATCCCGATCATTCTTTCCCGTGCGCCAGGTAACATCAGCGTGAGCTCCCCAGTCCCACTGCGCGCCGTATTTTCGAAAACTGAGCAACAGCGGAACATCCCACGTGCCCGAACCCAGCTGCATGGTGTAGGGCAATTGCTGATTCCCTGGCGCCCGAGGCGTATCGCCTTCCTCGTCAATGGATCCAGTTGGCACGCTGATACCGGCTCCCAGCCTCCAAATACTGTTCAGGGTCTGCCTGACGATACCGTCCACCAAGAGTGCGGTATCGCCGATCCCTTCTGAACTGATATTGAAGGCATCGTAGCCCGGCACAATTGAGATGTGGTCCGTGCTTTGCATCACAAAAGGTAGCTGTGCACGGACCGTTAACGCAGGTGTGAGATCGTAAGCCAATCGCAGCGCATGGACCTCTTGTTTGATTTCTGTCGGCACAACGGGATAGTTACTACCTGTTCGATCTTCCTGCCCCGGTTGAAACAGCACCTCGTCATAATTAATACGCTGAGTACCGAGGTAGTAATCATGATAGTCCGATACCGCGTAGGTATAGGACGCGTGCCAACGTCGCGCTACCTGGGCTCGCTCGGCTTCGGTGACCACGTTTGCCTCGAATAACGCCTCGATCGACAAATCGAGTAAATCAGTCGGTACGGTTTGTGCCCATGCGGTTTGACCCGCACCCAGCAAAGCAATCCATAACGTCGTGCGGCCCGCATGCCTGAGCGCTCTGCAACACATTCCTGTCTCCCAACACATCCCTGTCATCGCTAACCTCCTTCGCAAACCAAACTGCCTCACTGGCTTTTCACGCTGCACAAGTCCAATACAGCCCCTAGCGCCTCTGTGCGGATCGGCTTGGTGAGATAGTCCAACATTCCCTCTGCCAGATAGCGCTCGCGATCGCCCTGCATCGCGTGGGCGGAAAGGCCCACAATCGCGCACTCTGGATGCAACCCCGCTTCCTTCTGTAACGCTCGAATTTGTCTCGTCGCCTCAAGGCCATCCATCACCGGCATCTGAATATCCATTAAGATCAGATCAAAGGCGTTGTTTTTAAACGCCTCGACAGCCTCCTCTCCATTCATGGCGACCGTAATTTCGATACCCACTCTTGCTAATAGCTCTCTAATCACGAATAAATTGACCTCAGAATCCTCAGCCACGAGCACACGCAGATCATAGCAATGAGACAAGGGATAGTCGGCTGCCCCCACTTCCGAAGCAGATGCTAAGGCCAGTGGATTGGTCAATCGCTCCAGACGCGCGAGGTCGCTCCGCTCAGGGATGTCCGCAGGGGGCCATTTCACATCTCCGTTGCGCTCCGCAAGACTCCCCTCCTCCAACGGCAGCTCCACCCAAAATAATGTCCCCTGCCCCCAGGCCGATTCGAAGCCAATTTCGCCACCCATTAGATGAATTAACTGCTTGGCAATCGCCAACCCCAAACCCGTTCCGCCATGGGCCCGAGTCAAACTCACGTCTGCTTGATAAAACTCGCCAAAGATACGCTTTTGATCCTCTGCGCGAATACCCGGACCCGTGTCACGGATGGCAAATCGGACGTTGCTGCGGGTACTGCTACGCGTCGCCACCACGTCGATCCGCACGGCTCCCTCATCGGTAAATTTGACCGCGTTACCGATCAAATTCAGTAACACCTGACGCACCCTGCCGGGATCGCCAAGCAGCCACTGCGGCACCGAATCCGCAATGTGAAGCGACAGCGACAAGCCCTTCTGAGCCGCTGGCTCGGCAAATAACGCTTCTATTGACCGCAGACTATCCAGCAGATCGAATCGCGTCTGAACCAGGCGCAGCCGTCCCGCCTCCACTTTGGTAAAGTCAAGAATGTCATCGATAATCAGTAATAACGCATCAGCGGACCGTTCAATGGTCTCGAAATACGTACGCTGCGCTTCGGTGAGCGGGCTTTGCTTCAGCAATGTGATCATGCCGATTACGCCATTCATCGGCGTACGAATCTCATGAGACATATTGGCGAGAAAACTCGATTTTGATCGAGCCGCAGACTCGGCCTGATCTCTCGCCTCCTCAAGCTCTATAATCATATTGCGTAAGCGTCGTTCTCGATCACCGATCCGCGACAGCATCTCATTAAACGCGTCGACCACAGACCGCAGTTCATTGTGATCATGATAGGAAAACCGCCTGTCGTAATCTTCTTGCTCAGTGACGTCGGTCATCATATGTGCCAAGGCAGACAATGGCTTAGTAATGCGCGCATTGAACACCTGCGACATGACATACGCTGCCAACATGCCCACACACCACAAAATGAGGGCTAGGCCCGACATCCACAGCACACGTTCATACACAGGCCAAAGATCCACTCGAATCTCAAGCCTTGCCAGGTGCTCGTCATCGAGCTGCACCGACATCGCCAGGACCTCTATAAAAACGCCAGTAGAGGCGCTGGCGCCCTCTGACACTCTACGGTAAGTCGCAAACTCGTCATCACTTGGCATAATGACTCGCGCCTCAATGACGTCATCCACTGCTTGTAGCCCATCCAGTAACTCGGTCGCAGTCTGGGGATCCTGAAACACGATCGACGCCGTCAGGTTAGCCGCCAAAACGCCGGCTAAGGCAGCACTGCGATCGAGCATTTGATCTCGGGAGGATTGAAATGAAACGCCCAGCAGAATGAGCAGAAAGAGCCCGCCCACCACACCGGTAATAAAAGCACCCACCCCGGCCAAATGACGATGAATCGAGGTACTACGACGTTGATCAAATGCCATCGGCCGCTCCTTCGATGACATCGGACAACTGCAGCAACTTACTGCTCGCTTTAAGACCTACCGACTCCAGCGCCGGCAAGTTAACCACCAAGCCAATACGCGCACCGCGACGTGCTAACTCCACCATGCCGCCATCGAGTGCATAGCCTGGCTGATCATTGACCCACAACATCGGCTCCCCTGAATCATCTGAAGCCATCAGGGCGGCGTCAGCACCGAAGACGACATCGCATCCCGTCATCGTCTCAGTCGACTGCAGCAGGCGCACCACGCGACCGCGAGGCTCATCGGCTAACATGTCTTCTAATAGTTGCGATATCTCTGACGCTTCCACAACACAGAATGTGTGTGCATTCTGACCGGCTGGCCAGGTCACAAATTGGGGTAGCCGGAGTAAAAATATCGCCTTTAACTCACCCGCAGTCAGTCCTGGCGTGGCACTCAATAAGGGGGGAGGCATCATCGCAGTAACCGCTATTAGGGCGCCCAGTAGCGCCCCTCTAGTCACTCGACGGGGGAACATAAGATTACTGTCGTCCTAAGCGCTGCGAACTCATGGGTAGGGGCGCTGAACTGCGCCAGGGCGTGATATCAATTCCACCGCGACGTTGGTAAAACGCTGCCACCAGCAGTTGACTGATCGGCAAGGACATCAGATCAGAAAAGATCTGCTCAAGACATTGCTCGTGAAAACCCTGATGCGCACGATAGCCACTCAGGTATCGCGCCACACTGTCGTGGTCAATGGGATGACCGGTATACTGAATGAACAAGCTGCCCCAGTCTGGCTGTGCGGTAACCGGACATAACGATCGCAAACTATGACTGATGAGCTGCTCAGACACGACATTCCCCTTCCCTGGTGAAATCGATAGTTGTTCAGCGTTGATTATCCCCACTCCGGACCCCAAAGGGCAAGCAGGCATATTCACCCCGGTTAATTCGGTCGTGATCGTACTCAAATCCGTTACCGGCAGTAAACTCAGTGTTACGGTCGCGCCCACACAGTGCGACACATCCTCAGTGATCACTGAGACCGCTTGCTGAGCACTCTCAAAATCATGATGATTTAACGAATTGAGGTAAAGCTTTAAGGACTTTGACTCCACGGTTCCCGGTGAATCTGCCGGAATACCCAGCACACCTACCCAACTCTCCACAGCCCCCTTAACGCACCACGATAGTTCGTAACAATGCCAGACATCCCAGCCGAAACTGACGTGAGTGCCTCGCGCTAATCGCTCAATTCGCTCCAAGATAGCAGGCGTGTAGACTCGCGGCGCCGCCATCTTTTGTCCGAGTACACCTGCCATGGCATTAGGTCCGCAAGCGCGTGCCTGAGCGCAATAAGTGTGCCGCGTAAAAATAGGCGATCAATGTAAAAATACCGATCATCGAAAAGGCAAAAGTGACATCGACATCACTCACGCCGAGCACGCCATAACGGAAAGCGTTGACCACATAGACCAACGGGTTTGCCTGTGACACCGAAGCCCAAAAATCGGGCAGCAGGTCCATAGAATAAAAGACGCCCCCCAAATAAGTGAGCGGCGTCAACACAAAGGTCGGCACGATGGAAATATCATCGAAGGAATTGGCAAACACCGCATTGATGAGCCCGCACAGAGAGAACAAGACCGACGTCAGAGCCACGACCGACACCACGACACCGTAGTGCTGAATGTCTAGGTCGACAAATAATGACGATACCAGCGTCACAATCAACGCCACCAGCATGCCACGGCTGACGCCGCCAGAAATGAAGCCCAATAAAATAATGTGGTTTGGCGTGGGAGAAACGAGTAGCTCTTCTATGCTGTTATTAAACTTTGAACCAAAAAACGATGACACGACATTGGCGTAGGAGTTGGTCACAATCGACATCATGATCAGCCCTGGGACCACAAACTCCATGTAGCTGACGCCACCCATCTGTCCAATACGTTCGCCAATCAAACTGCCAAAAATCAGAAAGTACAGCGACATAGTGATGGCGGAAGGCAACAGGGTTTGTGTCCAGATCCGGGTGTAGCGCTTAATTTCTTTGCGCATCAGTGTCAGCAAGGCGACCCACTGCTCGTAGGCATTCATGCGGACTGCGCCAACAGTGAGACGAACATTTGCTCTAATCGGTTCTCTCGGTTTCGCATACTCGTAATGCTAATCCCTTGCTCGTGCAGCTGCGCCATCAGCTCTGCCAAATTCTGCCCTTGATCGACATGCGCCTCCAAGCAGTGATCGTCACGGCGCGCCACATCAAAGCCCTTGACCTCGAGTTGCGGAGGTAACACCTCCTGCGCATCCAGTAAGAACGTCTCGCGGCGCAATTCCCTCAGTAACGTTTTGATCGAACTGTTAGTGACGATTTTGCCGTGATTGATGATGGCAATGTTCCGACACAGCGTTTCCGCCTCTTCAAGGTAATGCGTGGTTAAGATAATCGTCGTACCGGCCTCATTGATTTCCCGCAGGAAGTCATACATCGAGCGCCGCATCTCTATGTCTACGCCCGCAGTCGGCTCGTCAAGAATCAGCACTTTCGGCTCGTGAATCAGGGCTCGCACAATCATCAAGCGACGCTTCATACCCCCTGAGAGCATTCTCGCTCGTGTATGTCGTTTCTCAGCGATCCCCAGCTTTGCTAGGTACCGATCAATGCGCTCCAGTGCAGTCTTCAACGGAATGCCGTAGTAGCCCGCTTGATGGATCAAAATATCCTCAACCGTCTCAAACACATTAAAATTAAATTCTTGGGGTACGACACCCAAGAAGCGCTTTGCAACCGGAAAGTTTTCGTCAATATCGACCCCGTTGACTCGAACCGAGCCGCCCGTCTTATTGACCAAAGAGCAAATAATACCAATCGTGGTCGACTTGCCGGCGCCGTTTGGCCCTAGCAAAGCAAAGAAGTCGCCCTCTGCCACCCGCAAATCTATGCCTTTGAGCGCCTGTAACCCGTTTGCATAGGTTTTTTCCAGCCCCTCAATTTCCAGCGCATACGCCATGGAAAGCTCCGTCAATAAAGGCGCGTAGTGTAACCAATCCTTGCGCTGGCAAGAAGCCAATGAAATTCGCCCTTGACGTGTCCGCGGTGGGTTACTACCATGCGCGCCATCTGTTTTAGGTATTACTGTCCCCATCGTCTAGTGGCCTAGGACACCGCCCTTTCACGGCGGGAACGGGGGTTCGAACCCCCCTGGGGACGCCATTTTTTTTGC
>CAJQKG010000126.1 GCA_905478845.1 uncultured Luminiphilus sp. | reverse complement strand
TTTATGCACCTCGTTGGACTGGACGGCATTAGAAACACCGCTCGTTCAGCATCAGCTAGCCCCCTTTGAGCCCCTGTTACAAAGGGTTGACGCAGAAGTGGTCGCCGCCATGGTAGACGCCAGTAAGAGAGACGCCTAAAGCACCACATACTTCCTACCAGTCACCTGATATATTCCCTATGATTACGGTATTGAAGCGACAGTTATTTACCGCTGGGGGACTACATGCTGGGTGATATCGCGCTACTGCTCGTCGGTGCGGTTTTGGTCAATAATTTTGTCTTGGTACAGTTCCTTGGACTGTGTCCCTTCATGGGCGTGTCCAACAAACTTGAAACGGCCATGGGTATGTCGGTGGCGACAACTTTCGTGTTGACCCTCGCGTCGGTCTGCAGCTATCTAACCTATAACTACTTGCTGGTTCCGTTAGAGCTCGAATACTTGCGCACCATCAGCTTTATTTTGGTGATCGCGGTAGTGGTGCAATTTACCGAAATGGTCGTGCGCAAAACCAGCCCGCTCTTGCATCGCGTCTTGGGCGTATTTTTGCCCCTGATCACTACCAATTGCGCCGTCTTGGGTGTGGCACTCCTCAACATTAACCAAGCACACAACTTTATCGAATCTCTGTTTTATGGATTAGGAGCCGCGCTGGGCTTTTCGTTAGCACTCATTTTGTTTGCGGCGATGCGTGAACGTCTGGCCGTTGCAGACGTCCCTGAACCGTTTCAAGGTGCCGCCATTGGTATGATCACCGCAGGTCTCGCCTCACTGGCCTTCATGGGATTTGCTGGTCTCATCTGATGCTATCCACGCTCACAGAGCAGCCTTTGTTGATTGCGTTACTGGCGCTCCTCAGTCTCGGCGCTATTTTCGGTGCCCTGCTCGGGTTCGCTGCAGTTCGTTTTCGGGTGGAAGGCAATCCGATTAGTGAACAAATTAATGCCCTTCTGCCACAAACCCAGTGCGGTCAGTGTGGTTATCCGGGCTGCCGGCCTTACTCCGAAGCCATCACAGCGGGCGATGCCATTAATAAGTGTCCACCAGGTGGCGAGGAAACCATTCAAGCGCTCGCTGATCTACTCGATGTTGAGCCACAGCCGTTAGACGCTGAGCATGGTACCGAGAAGGCACCCGTGGTCGCGTGGATTCGTGAAGACGAGTGTATCGGCTGCACCAAGTGCATTCAGGCCTGTCCAGTGGATGCGATCCTGGGCGCTGCAAAGGTAATGCATACCGTCATTGCAGACGAATGCACCGGCTGCGACCTCTGCTTAGACCCTTGTCCTGTGGACTGTATTGATTTGATCCCACGGAAGGAGGGTATTGCGTTCTGGCACTGGCAATTACCCAAAGAGGGGGTAGCGCCTGTCGATATCATTGCCAGCGATGCCCGGTCTCGAGACGCCGCATGAGAGAGATTCATGACATTCACGGGGGCATCCACCCACCAGAGCGAAAATCCCTATCGCGCCCCGGCGAACTGCGCGACGCACCGCTCCCTGCTCGCTTGATACTGCCATTGCGGCAACATTTAGGGGCGCCTGCCAAGGTCATCGTCAACGTGGGCGATACCGTACTGGGTGGACAAGTGCTCGCGCAGGCCCAGGGCGCCGTTAGCGTGCCAGTGCATGCACCCACGTCGGGCATCATTAGCGCCATTGAACCGCGGCCTATCGCGCATGCCTCAGGGCTAGAGGATACCTGCATCATCCTGGAAACAGATGGCGCAGATCAGTCGATCCGATTCGAAGGGATCCCAGACTGGCAGACAGTCGCCCCCTCACACTTGATCGAGCGTATTCGTGAGGCCGGTATTGCGGGCATGGGCGGCGCGGGGTTTCCCACAGCCGTTAAGCTCAACCCCGGCGAAACCAAACCGATCGACACGTTAATTATCAACGGGACTGAATGCGAGCCCTATATCACTGCCGACGACACCTTGATGCAGTGCCAAGCAGACGCGCTGGTGGAAGGTGCCCTGATTCTTGCCTATGTGGTAGGTGCCGAACAAATTGTGATCGGCATTGAAGATAACAAACCAGCGGCGATCGCCGGCGTTACCAAAGCGGTGCACAGTGCCAGCGCTGACATTGAAGTGGCGAGCTTCCCGACGAAGTATCCCTCGGGTGGGGAAAAACAATTTATCGAAATACTCACCGGCCAGCAGGTGCCTTCGGGTGGCATTCCGGCCGACATTGGCCTGGTCTGTGTGAATCCCGGTACTGCCGTGGCCGCTAGAGAAGCCATTATTGAAGGCAAACCCCTAACACACCGCATTGTTACCTTGACGGGCGAAGCGCTTGGCAAACCCGGTAATGTGGTTGCCTGCATCGGCACCCCCATTAGCCACCTCCTGGGGGACGCAGCATTATCCGCAGAGGCGCGTCAGCGGATCATCCATGGCGGCCCCATGATGGGTTTCGCCGTCTCAGATCTTGACGCACCGATTACCAAGATCACCAACTGCCTGTTGGCACCGACCGCCCGCGAGTTACCACCACCGTCACCGGCAAAGCCTTGTATTCGTTGCGGGCACTGTGCAGAGGTCTGCCCTGCCTCCTTGTTGCCGCAGCAACTCTATTGGTATTCGCGCGCTAAAGATCATGAGCAGCTGTCAGAACACCGGCTGCTTGACTGCATTGAGTGCGGTGCCTGTGCTTACGTCTGCCCGAGCCAAATTCCACTGGTTCAGTACTATCGGGCAGCCAAAGGGCAAATGCGGGATAGCGAACAAGAGAAGCGTCGTTCCGATAACTCTCGAGAGCGATTCGAAGCGCGGCAAACTCGCCTTGAGGAAGAAGCCCTCGCGAAAGAAGCTAAGCGGGCAGCACGGAAGGCCGCCGCGCAAGAGAAAGCGCTCCTAGAGGGCGTGGATCCCATTCAGGCGGCGATCGAGCGCGCGCAGGCGCGCAAATCAGAGCAAGGCGAAACGCCATGAGCTTGCTGCGCGTCACGTCACCCCATGTCTCTGGACAACACCAAGTGTCGGCGGTGATGCGAGACGTACTCTTAGCCACGCTTCCCGGAATTGTCATACTGACTTGGTTTTTTGGTCCGGGCACCTTGGTCAACATCCTGCTGGGCGCGCTGGTTGCCTTGATCACTGAATACGCGGTGACTCGGTTAAGAGGCCAAAACCCACGTCTCGCTGTGAGTGATCTCAGTATTGTCGTCACCTCAACATTGCTGTGCATCGCCCTGCCCCCCTATGCGCCATGGTGGCTGATCGTGCTCGGTGTCATGATCGCTGTTCTACTGGGCAAACATGTTTTTGGTGGGCTGGGCTACAACCCCTTCAATCCTGCAATGGTGGGGTATGTGGTGCTCCTGATTTCATTTCCTGTGCAGATGAGCAGTTGGGCGACCCCGCGAGGGCTTGCCGAGGTGCCGGGTTTGCTCGACACCCTACGACACCTTTTTCTTCCCGATACCATTGACGGCGTCACGGCCGCGACGCCACTCGATTTATTACGACAAAATACGGGTCTTCTATTCAAAGACTTACTCGCGAGTCGTCCTGAACTGACCGGCTGGGGTGGCGTCGGTTGGTTCGAAGTGAATCTCGCCTTTCTAGTGGGTGGTGCGTGGCTTTTGTATCGACGGATCTTTACCTGGCATGCGCCCCTCGCCATGCTCGCTGTGCTCGGCCTCTGCGCCCTGATCGGTTATGACGGCGGCAGCTCAGAGAGCGGTGGCAGTGCACTGTTTCATTTGTTCAGCGGCGCAACCATGTTCGCGGCGTTCTTCATCATTACCGATCCTGTCAGTTCTGCCGTGTCGAATAAGGGACGGCTGATCTTCGGCGCACTGATCGGCCTGCTGATTTATCTTATTCGTACACTGGGAAATTATCCTGATGCGGTGGCGTTTGCTGTGCTGATTCTGAATTTTTGTGCCCCTTTTATCGACCACTACACCCAACCTGCCGTATATGGCACTCGGAGCAATGACTGATGAAGTGGCTCGCGTCAATCGGACTGAGTGGGACGGTACTCGCATTGTTTGCCGCCGTGACGTCAATCGCAATCGGGTGGACCTATTTAAGCACTGAAGAACAAATCGAAGTGGCCATCCGCCGC
>CAJQKG010000125.1 GCA_905478845.1 uncultured Luminiphilus sp. | reverse complement strand
CTCCATGACCTGAACAGGCGCATGAGGATTAGAAATATCGTACAGCCTGACTTTGCCATCATTCCATGTGTTCACCCAAAGATGATTGTCATCGGCCGAAATCGAGATATCGACAGGCAGTGGAATTTTACTCGCGTCACCAATGTCAGCCACGGCTTTTGCTTGCCATTCGCCGTCGTCATCTTCGTAGATTAGCCACACCTTAGACGTGAGCGCGGTCGTCGTGAAGCAATAATCAGATTGCGATCCCCATGCGCATCGAATTTCCAAGGGGGCTCCGGGCACATCCAGTATTTTCTTGGGCGTGCGCGCGTGCAGGTCCCAGATGACGACGGTGTTGCCAAAGCGTTTCATCGCCTCTGCATCGCCCATCATCTTACCCAGATTCATCATGTAGTTATTCCAGCCGGTAAAAGAGGAGGTCACTAGCGCGTTACGACGGGGAAGAGCCCGCGCATCGTAGCCGTAGCCATCGGCAAAGTTGCCAGATTTCACGGCCCCTTGCAGATTGTCGTCAGTCGGCATCCAGACGCTGGTAATGAAGTCGCCTTCGTTGGTGTATTCGGCCATGCCTGTGCGCCCACCGTGGTCTCGGTTGTTAGAGAGCCCGGTAACCAGCATACGGCCCGGTAGCGCGTAACTGGTATGTGGCCCTACTACGCCCCCGGTTTTGCTCACAAAGTCATCAATGGTGCGATGCAGGCTGGGGGCAGCCGGATCTGTGTGCACATCAAAGATAAAGATTTTGTTGGTATCCAAGCCAGAAGCCCACAGGAACCGTCGATCATCGGTAAGCCCCGAGTGATGCGCTTCGTTGCGCCCTCCCATAGAGAGGGAGTGAATCACGGTACCGTAGGTTGTTGAGTCTGGATTCACGTCGACAGTAACCAGCTTGTCCTCGCCGTTCCCCACGCCTTCAAGGCCTAGTGTCCAGATGTAGACATAGTCTTCCTGACCAACAATTTTGGCCATGTAGGGTGACATGCAGGTTTCGTCAGCCGAGGTGGGCTGCACCAGTAATAGGGCTGCGACGACGCTAGAAAGAAACATTTTCCAGATCATTATTTTTTCTCCGAATTTTTCTGCCACACTTCACTAATGCTACCACCACAAATTACAGCAATGCACCTGTTTTCGGCGCGTATCCGACGCCGGACGAAGGCGCCTTTTTTGCTATTTTTTCTCTCGTCCATCACCGCTGGCGCGATCTCCGGTGGTGACGACTCCTCTGTGGATTCATCTCACCGGGTGGGGTTGGCGGATTCCAGGAGCGGGTATGAGTCAGAGGCTTACCGCACCGATTCAAAAGTCATCATCGAAGCGTCGGGAATTCGCCAGTCGTTGCATAAACTGCGCGATGAGACCCCCCTGGGTTTGCCAATCGTCAAGGAAGGGGCGAGCGCGGCAGAGATTGATCTGGGTAGAGAGTTATTTTTTGATCGGCGTCTCTCTGCCAACGACACCCTCTCTTGTGCGATGTGTCACATTCCTGAGCAGGGATTTACGCAAAACGAATTGGCCACGCCAGTGGGACATCAGGGCAAGGGCGTCCGTCGCAATGTGCCTTCCCTATACAACGTGGTCTTCGTTAAGCAACTATTTTTAGATGGCAGGGAGTCCTCTTTGGTAGAGCAAATTTGGTCCCCTTTGTTGGCGCACAATGAAATGGCCAATCAGAATCGACAATCGGTCATGGCAAAAATAGCGGCTAACGAGTCCTATGCCCAACGCTTCGAGACGCTTTACCCAGAGGGACTGTCGGAGCGGAGTTTAGGATGGGCGCTGTCCGCTTATCAACGGGCACTGTTGTCAGGGGATTCTGATTTTGATCGTTGGTACTTTGCAAACGGCAGCGTCTCTAAAGATCCTTACCCTTCAGAAGCGGCCTTCGGCTTTGCGTTATTTAAGGAAAAGGGTTGTAGTAGCTGTCATCAGCTGGGCGATAACAATGGCTTGTTTTCGGACGGCGGCTTTCATAACACAGGTGTGGGCTACCGCCGTCAGCAAAGAGGAGTTCAGCTCGATAGCGTGCAGCTCGCTCCCGGTGTCTATGTCGTGCCTTTGGTGAGCGCCGAAACGGAGACCTTTGTCGATAATGGGCGCTTAGAAGTAACGGGTCATAGCGGGGACCGATGGCGATATCGGACTCCGAGTTTGCGCAATGTCGCGATCACATTTCCGTACATGCATGACGGATCGCTCCCCACGCTCGAGAGTGTGGTGGCGTACTACGCGGGAAATGGCAGCGACGACCCGTTACAAGATGTGAGAATTAGCGACATGACGATTACGGTGGACGAACAGCAAGCACTCGTGGCCTTTCTCAGGACGCTGACATCCAATCAGGTGGATGCATTAGTGTCGGATGCGCGCAGCGTCGTGATAGGGGAGAGGGGAGCCGCGGGGCTCTGAGCAAGGCCCTTTACGGAGGGGCAATCGAATGAAGCAGTCACCTTCCGTCAAGGCCTCGGCTCGTTCCCCCCTGTCCCACTGTATTCGACGTAGCCAATTATGTTGCGGCAGGCTTCTCTTTTGCAGCACCTATTTCATTTGCCGCCACCGCTCCAATCGGCGCATCATCAGGTTCAGCCGGAGGGAGAACTGCTAACTGAGTGTGGTTACGATCGGCTTCGTGGACGAATAATATGGCAGGTGATGAGCGATGAGACGCAACGTTATGAGAGTAGTTTTGGGCGGGTTGTTTTGGGTGCTCTGCGGCTGTGGCGATCCCGCCGCGGTAGAGCAGTCTGCTGAGGTCAAGCAGACACTGGCGCAACGTGCCGGTGCGCCGGTATTCACAGGGATGGGTGGCTTCCACATGCCCATTACAACGCGCGATACCGACGCTCAGCGCTACTTTGATCAAGGCATGGTGCTGGCTTTCGGCTTTAACCATGCGGAATCGATTCGTAGCTTTCGCGCAGCACAAACATTAGATCCTGATTGCGCTATGTGTTTTTGGGGGGAGGCGCTAGCCACGGGTCCTAATATTAATGTCACCAATAACGGCAAAGCGGTGATGACCCCCGAAGATCGAGTGAGTGCGCGCGCGGCGATCGATAGTGCCCTGACGTTAGTCGATGGCGTCTCGCCAAAAGAGCGGAGCTGGATTCTCGCACTGGATAAGCGTTACGACGGGCACAGTGAGACGCCACGCGATCCGCTTGATCATGCGTGGGCCGACTCCTTGGCAGCAATGGTTGATGCGTATCCCGACGATATGACGGTGGCCGCCGTTTACGCGGAGGCGCTGATGAATACGATGCCATGGGATTATTGGGGGCCGAGTGGCGAAGCGAAGCCAGACACGCAGGCAGTCATTAAAAGTCTTGAACGGGTGATGGCAGCAGACCCAGAGCACCCACTGGCGCTGCACTTGTACATTCACGCACTTGAGGCTTCCTCGAACGCACAAAAGGCTGAGGTTGCCGCCGACAGACTAGCGGATCTTGTGCCGGGCTCGGGGCACTTAGTAC
>CAJQKG010000124.1 GCA_905478845.1 uncultured Luminiphilus sp. | reverse complement strand
CCAACCTGCGCCTGCCCGTTCACGCCGACTCGCCCGCCACCTTGGTACCCAGTATTCCGCTTAGCGCGCTCGGCGACGTCTCACTGGTGCCCGATGACAGCCCGATCAGCCGCAAAAATGGTGAGCGCCTGAATAGCATTCACGGCTATCTCAGACGGGGTGTGCTGCCCGCGGAGGCACTGAAAATACTGGCGGCAGACCTCACCCGAGATCCCATACCGCTGCCCAGTGGTTATCGCTACGAATTTGGGGGCGACAACGAGATGCGTGATGAACTAATCGATGATTTGCTGGCGCCACTCGGGACGATCATCGCCGCAATGCTGGCCACCATTCTGCTCACCTTTAACTCTTGGCGCCTCACCGGTATCGCTTTTTTTGTGACCGGCTGCTCCTTCGGTCTCAGCCTGCTCGCCCTGGCCATTTTTCAATATCCTCTCGGCATTCAGGCACTGATCGGGGTCATTGGCTCCGTAGGTGTTTCCATTAATGCGGCCATTATTATTCTCAGTGGGCTGCGGCTCAACGGCCGTGCTAGCGAGGGCGACCCAGATGCCATCGTCGAGGTGATCATGGACGCCAGCCGACACATTGTCTCCACCACGGTCACCACCTTCGGTGGGTTCCTGCCGCTGATCCTTGAGGGCAGTGAATTTTGGCCGCCCTTCGCGATGGCGATCGCCGGGGGGGTTTTGCTCTCTACTGTGGTCTCATTTTATCTGGTGCCACCGCTATACACCCTGCTGATGCACCCAAAACGGCACTTCCTCCAGCAGCATGAGTCCCAGCACAATGAGCTCCAGCAAGATAAAGCCGGGATCGAGACCCGCTCCCTCAGTTCGGAGACGCCACAATGAGCGCCGCTCGCGCCTCCTACCATCATGGCAACCTCCGCAATGCACTGATCATTGCCGCCGCTGAACTCATCGAACGCGATAACACGCTTGATTTCTCTATTGCTGAAGCCGCTGAACGGGTCGGCGTCAGTGCCGCTGCGCCTTATCGGCACTTTGCCGATAAGGAAAACCTGCTTGCTGCCGTACGAGACCTTGCCTTTGTAGGATTAGACACTGTGGCGGCGCAAACAGCCGCAGAGCACCCGGTTGGCTCTATCGAGGGGATTCTTGCCATGGGGCGCTGTTATCTGAAATATGCCCGAGACAAACGTATTTTCTTTTCATTGATGTGGGAATCGCGAGGGGACATTGACCAGCGACGGGAGAAAGCGCAAACGGATCATGGCGGCTTTGAAATTCTGGTCAATCTGGTCAGTGCATTTTGTCAGGCTCGCGGCAGGCCTGAGGTCAACGCCTCCCAGCTAGCCACATCACTCTGGTCGCTAAGTCATGGTATTGCCACCCTAGAAGCGAATCAGCTCCTCGATCTCTTTGATCGCTCGGTGACGGCAGAATCCATACTCGACGACAGCGGACGAAGAATTTTGCACAGCGTTTTCGCATCACGACCCTGGTAGGACGCTAACGACCCTAATGGAACTTGTTCGATTGTGGCAAATAGCGTTGCGCCACCATCAGATGGCAGTGGCCTCCCATGATGAATGGCAATCGTAAAAGGTTATGGGGGGGATGACTTGGCCAACCCTGCAAGGAATGGGATACTGCGCGGCCTCCGCCCGTAGCACAACCGGATAGTGCAACGGCCTTCTAAGCCGTAGGTTGCAGGTTCGAGTCCTGCCGGGCGGGCCACAATTCTCGACAACTGAGGCTCGACGTGTTTTCGACGCCCAACCCTGTGACGTGTCCATCAAAAACATTCCGCGCTACGAGCCTGCAGACGATCCATAGGTTACCGGGGTGTGTCGTCTCGCCGTATTCTTACCTAATGTATCAACAACAAACGCCTGTCAGGCGCTCACAGCGGCGCGCCCACACTCCACCGGACGCCTCTCAAGCTGAAGCGCCGAGCAACGCGCCTAGGTCGCCTGCTGATAAAAGATAGGGGGAATGCGAGCGCAACAACCCGGCATAGATTTGTCCATCCTTAATGACAGCAGGAATGTTGTCTGGATTCTGCAGCACGGTAATGTCGTCGAGGGGATTGCCGTTCACGATGACCATATCCGCCAACTGACCAGGCTCCAGTGTTCCTAAATTCCCACCCTGCATAAAGGCTTCACCGCCGTGCTTGGTAGCGGCCTGCAACGCTTCGGCCGGACTAAAGCCAAAGTCGCGGGTAAAATACTCGAGCTCCTTAGCATAACTGCCATGTGGCGTGATATTGAGGCCATAGTCGCCGCCGATCAGCACGCGTATCCCCGCCTCTCGCATTCGTTTTACTGAGTCCTTAGTCGCCTCGAGCTCTGCCGCATAACCCTGATGCTCAGGGCCCCCCTCCTCGAAACCAAACTGACGGTAATGCTCGACAAACGTCATCTCCCAAGCGACTGCGGGGCCCACAAAAATTCGCTCTTTGTGTTGCTCTAACAACGCAAGCGCCTCTTCGTCGAGGTAATTAGCGTGGCCAATAAAATCGACCCCCGCTCTGACCGCTTGCTTCACCGCCGCGGCGGATCGGGCGTGGCTGGCGACTCTCATACCGCGGTGATGTGCCTCCGAAACCAGGACCTCTAATTCCTCATCGGTGAAGCCCAAGACGCCCGGTTTAATCCCGCCGCCACCCGAGAGCAGCTCACCATCCACCATCACTTTGACCACGTCGACCCCATTTTTAGACAGCGTCCTAACGGCCTTTCTGACCTCCCACGGCCCATCGGTAATCATGCCCAGCCCATCAATTTTGAGCTGGGCATAATCAGGGTGAAGGTCTGCATTACTGCCCGTAGAGCCAATATCGCGACCGCCAGCGAGCAGCCGAGGGCCGACGATGTCACCACGATCGATCCCGGCTTTTAAAAACGCATCGACGCGGTGCACAGAACCAAAGCCAATGGCCGCCGTAAAGCCCGAGCCCAACATGATGCGCGCGTTATTAATGGTCTTGATCATGACCTCCTCAACAGGAGACTTGTCTAACTCGAGCGGTCCGTTGTTGGTGTACGACAAATGAGCATGTGACTCGACCATACCTGGCATTAAGAAGGCGCCTTTACCATCGACCACGGTGGCTTCGGGCGGCAGATCTGGGCGCGCCTCGTGAGGTCCAGCGTAGCGGATGACGTTGCCGTCGATCACCACTGACCCAACCGGACAATATTGGTCGGCATGACCATTAAACAGCGCAATATTTTCGATGACTATCACGTTAACCTCAGCAATTTTTTGGCGTTATCTGCCAGTAATGCGGCCTCGTCGCCCAACACGTCGGGGGTGTCAAAACCGCCAAGATTGGTGCCAAACACCAGGCGCTCATGATT
>CAJQKG010000123.1 GCA_905478845.1 uncultured Luminiphilus sp. | reverse complement strand
CCGTGTCTCACCAATCCCCACTAGCAGGCCTGTCGTCATGGGTATCTTAAGCGCACCGGCTCTTGCCAACGTCAGCCAACGTCGCCACGGAGTCTTATCGGGCGATCCGTAATGAGGCCCTCCTTTCTCACTGAGTCGAACTGCGCCGGTCTCCAACATCAAGCCCATCGATGCGGCATAAGGCCTGAGCTGGGCCAATTCGACTCGAGTCATGGTGCCTGCATTGATGTGGGGCAGCAGACCGGTCTCGCTTACAATGCGTTCTGCTACGGCAGCGACATAATCGACCGTGCTCACGTACCCTGCCTCGGCCAGCCACTCTCTAGCAACGCGGTAGCGCAACTCCGGCTTCTCGCCCAGCGTCAGCAGGACTTCTCGGCAGCCAGCACGCGCCCCCGACTTCACTGTCTCGAGAATGTCATCGATCGGTAAGTAGAGGTTCTCTAGCTGCGACGGCGTTTTGGCAAACGTGCAGTAGTGGCAAACATCCCGACATAACTGCGTCACAGGGATAAACACTTTTGGGCTATAGGTGATGCGAGCGCCATAACCCTGATCGCGTAAGATTCGCGCGCGCGCAAGCTCGGCGTCGGTGTCGTGAACAACAACGCCTACCTTCCGCACCTCGACTGCCGGCGCGGCATACCGCTCAATCTGATCTGCCCCCATAGGTCGCCTACTTTACAGTGTTACAAGTAACTTTGAATAGCATTTGAGATCACAACGCACATTCTCTCGTCCTTCATGACATTAATCACACAAGTGGGTAACTTGCCGGCGCCCATAACCATCTCAGGCCTCCCAACACTTTCACGCGCCAGTCAGCCACCGCTCAATGCGCCCGTTATCGTCACCGATTATCTCGACACCACGCCGCTGTCCTCATCCCCAAACCAACTGCTTCCGGCCCGAGCAGCGCTAGGTCCTCTGGCGTATCAATATCCGTTGCCAGGCCCGCGCTTTGCAGCGCTTCCCAGGAGGCGCCGAGCGCTGTAACGGTCTCGCAGTGGCGAGCAAAGCTCCGCTCACCGAAAGACAGCACCATCGGCTCTTCACGCTGCATCAACAAGGCATTCGTGCCGACGCCGGATTGATCCGAGCACAGCACGACGTCGACTCGCGAGGCCGCAGAGAGCACCGTTGTAATGTCGTCTCGCTGCAAAAAAGGGAGATCCCCGTGGATCAGCAACACGCTATCGCTCTCCGCTTTTTTCAGCGCCGCGGTGAGGACACCGTTAAGGCCATTAACCCCTAGGGTCGATTCATGCCAGACGCGAGTCGTCGGGTCTGCAAACTGCTCCGCCGACCATCCGTCGCCGCACACAATCGACACCGAATCGATACCCGGATGCAATCGCAATTGTGATAGCACGTCTTCTGCCATCGCCTTCACGAGTGACTGCCGAGCAACCTCAGAGAGCGCAGCCGTTAACCGCTGCTTTGTCGAGGACACGGACTTCAGCGGGACAATCGCCTCAGTCCCCATCGCCACTCACACCCAGAATCCACTCAGCGAATTGCTGCGCACGCTCGCGGTCACTCATGATCGTGTCCGTGACGACAATGTTCGGGTGCGCTATCCGAGTCGCATCAGCGAGCGCATGATCTCGTTCATCCCACACCCATACATCGATCAGTTCTGGATAGCGATCAGCCATCCACTCCATCCACCCTGCCGCCGACACCGACAATCCCAGTTCGGACATGATTTTCGCGGCGGGGCCTTTTAAGGCCTGCCCCGCCACGATCGGCGAGACAGCAATGACTCGTCGGGCTCGCTCACGCAGTAAGTCGGCCATACCTGGCAAGTCTAAAATCGGCGCAAGACTTAAAAAAGGATTAGACGGGCCGAGCACGACGTCGATACTTCGACTCGCAGCGCCCGCTAACAAGCCAACCAAACTTGGAGAAGGTTTGGCTGCCGCGATCCCCTCGTAGCGCACCGCCGTTAATTGAGGTTCACACCGGTGCTTTACAAAATACTCTTGAAACGCCATCTCGCCTTGGGAAGTCATCACGCGGGTTCGCACGCGATCCTCGGTGGCCGGCATAATCGACGCCGCTGACGCTACGCCTAATCGACGCGCCAATATCGCTGTGACCTCAGAGAGGCTCCTACCCTCGGCCAAGAGCGCTGCGCGAATAAGATGGAGCGCCAGATCTTTGTCTCCTAACTGAAACCAGTCAGGCCCCCCAAGCTGGGTTAGCTCGTCAAAAACCTGCCAGCTCTCCCCTTCACGGCCCCACCCTCGCACCGGGTCAATTTGCTGCGATAGCGCATAGAGGACGCTGTCCGTGTCGGGACAGATCATCAGTCCCAGATGCTCAAAATCGTCGCCGGTATTGGTCACCACGCTAAAGTGCTCACCTCCGGTCGCGGCGTGCAACCCCGCGGCCAGTCGAGCACCTCCGCCCCCCCCACTTAGGAGCAGTATGTCGGTTTGCCCGTCAGCTCGAATCGACCCGCTAGTCATCGAAACAAATCCTGTTCCGCTGGCCGCAACAGCACGCTCGTGTTGACCTGATCATCGTGGCGCAAATCGCATCCCTCGACCCACACCGCAGGCCGACCCTGATTTGTCTCACCCTGCACCAGTGAGGCAGCTGCCGCTAAGGCATCGGCGATAGCCGGTGCCGTTACCCGCATTATTCTGCCATCTAAGTCTTTTTCACCAATTTGATCCCAGACCGGCTCAAATCCAAAGGTACCGATCGCAAAGCCGACCGTGCCCATTCGCCATGGACGCCCCAAACTGTCATTGACCAGCACGGGCACTCTCCTATTCAGTGCGGCCGAGAGCTGAAGCGACAGTGTGCGTGCGCTGGCATCGGGGTCTTCAGGCCACAGCAATACCGACTCACTCTGACCCTCCGCCCCCACATTAGATGAATCGATACCCGCATTGGCAAGAATATGCCCGGTACGATGCTCGCTAATGATTAAGCCCGGCCGCGTGCGAATCACGGCGCGTGACTCCTGCAGAATCAAGGTGACAAGCCGAGGATCTTTTTGCGTCGCTTTGGCTAAGGTCCGCGCCTCTGCCGTGACGATAACGTCTTGCAGATGAACCAAGCGACCCTCCGCCTTGGACACTACTTTTTGCGCAATGACCAACACCGCGCCGTCTTGCAGCTGATGACCGCTTCGGCGGGTTGCTGTGATGACCAAATCTGCCAACACATCGCCCGCGACGACCGCGGGAAAATCAGGCAGGGGGCTAAGTTGTAAAGCGCCCGGCAACACAGCGGTCAGTCAATTCCTGTTAGACGTAACCCAGCGTGGGTCTTGTACTGTTTGTTGATGTTGATCAGGATCGATGTCAGCGCCTCCGCTGCCGCGGCATTATTAATTAAGCCCGCGTGAAAGCCGCGCATGCCCATCGACTCAATCAGATCAATCACACTCTGCCGAGCGGATTTCTCGTTACCGGTGACCAATACGTCGCAAGGAATCTCCATATCTGCCTGCAAGTGCGCGGCGGCCACATTTTGAAAGGCGCTCACCACGTGAACCGCTTCTCCGAGTAGCGTCTGTGCAATCTGCCCTGCACTCCCCTCTGCCGGCAGCTGAACGCGCGCCACTTTCGGGGGCACCAGTGGCACCGTGACGTCAACCACCACTTTGCCTTGAACCGCATCGCGAATACTCTCAAGCGTAGGCTGATGCGCTCCGAAAGGAACCGTGACAAACACGATATCCCCCTGCTGTGCGGTCGCCACGTTATCAGCGCCCGATATAGCGGGGTGCTCAATACCGCGATCTGCTAGCACGGCGGAGACTGCCTCGGCTGATGAGACCGCTTGTTCCGCGTTGCGTGACCCGATAATAAGCGGATGCCCGGCTTTGGCTAGGCGCACTGCTAACCCACGGCCCAAATCGCCCGTGCCGCCGACGATACCGATCGACGGCTTTGTGTTGGATGACATATTCTTTACCTCTATATTTGCTGGATCAT
>CAJQKG010000122.1 GCA_905478845.1 uncultured Luminiphilus sp. | reverse complement strand
GTCCGCGCCGCGCGCCCCGACGCTCAGTTGGTCATTGACGCCAATGGCAGTTGGGACCCCGGGTTGGTCATGGCGATGGGAGATGATCTGGCGCGGCTCGAGGTGGCTTTGCTTGAACAGCCCCTGCCGCCGGGCACAGACCATGCACTGGAGAACCTCAGATACCCGGTAGCATTGTGCGCTGACGAATCTTGTCAGAGCAGCGCGGAGCTCGAGGCCTTAGCGGATTGCTATGACGCGATTAATATTAAGCTCGATAAGTGCGGTGGTGTTACCGAAGCACTGAAGATGCGAGATTGGTGCCATCGATATGGCAAGAAAGTCATGGTAGGCAATATGCTGGGTTCGTCGTTGGCCATGGCACCCGCGATGCTGGTGGCTCAAGGCGCTGATTTTGTCGATCTGGATGGCCCACTCTGGCAGCAGTGCGATATCGAGCCGCCCCTGTCTATTGTGCGAGGGGTTATCGCGCCGCCACCGGCGGCACTCTGGGGTTAGGGTGCGTGTCGTCGTCACCCTCAGTGAGCGCTGTGAACCCTTAATGGGCGAGTCAGCTACTGGGCCTCGAGCTGCGGTGCCAGAGAGGTCACTGTGCGAGGCTGTAGGCCAATCGTCTCGCAGGTCATCGGGCTAAGGGAGGGGCGGTAACGCCTAGAGCGCCCACGGGAGTGCCTATCGGGTCCAGGTCTGGTTCGCGCGCAAAACGCGCTGAAGCACGGCGCTCAATGGCAGCGGGAAAATATTGTTGCAAATGATAATCATTATCATTAAGATACCTCTCTAGAAGACAAAGAGAGCGATTCTGATGTCGGATAACCGCGACGGTTTCTGTGAAAAACATTGGCAAGCGATGAGGGGGTGCGGTTTTTTTACCGCACGCGTCTGGTTGGGGTGCCTAGACGCCGGTATTAACGCCATTAAAGGCTCCCAGTTAACGGCGGCAGAGCCACAGTTAGTCAAAGCATTTGTCGCGGGAAAATTATTTTTCCGAGAGCATGAAGTAACGGAAGACGCCCTTGTCATATTGACGGACACCACGGCGGCTTTATATGTGTGTCTCATCAATAGAGCAGAAACGCAGCTGGCTACCGAGGTGGTGAGCTCCACGGCCCACACGTTATCGCGTGTGATGGCCAATGCGTATTTACGCAAAGCGGCGCTGAATGCCTGTTATCACCTGATGAGTTTGCGAGATATACCGACACACATCACCCCATCAGTGCAATTGGCGATGAGCCGCTACGTCGAACATCCGGACGCGATCGCACACTGACCCCTGTGGGCTGCTCAACCTAGTGAGCGGTGGGGTGCGGGACACCCCACCGCTTCGTCTTAAAGTTAACGGAGCACAGTAATGAAAACATCAGGCGCCTTACCCAATGTCACCTTCCATTTGCGTGAACGATGCCTTGACTCAAGGGAGGAAAATCCCTTTCGCTGGGTGCTCAAGACGAGTGAGGCGCTGTTCGCTGGCAAGACCGTCATCATTGTTGGCGTTCCTGGAGCGTTTACGCCCACGTGTACCGCGAATCATATTCCACGGTTTGAGATGCTCCACGAACAATTTATGGCGGAGGGCGTGGATGAGATCTTCTGTACTGCCGTAAACGATGTTTTCGTCATGCGCCAGTGGGCCTTGTCGATCGACATTGGCAAGGTACAGATGCTCCCTGACGGCAATGGAACTTTTGCGAGAAGAATGGGCGCGCTCGTTGGCAAGAACAATAGGGGTTTTGGGGCTCGATCTTGGCGTTACGCGTTGTTGGCACGCAACAGTGAAATCACGACGGTATTGTCTGAAGAAGGATTGCAAGATGACGCCCTAGAGGACCCATTTGAGCGCTCAGATGCTGACGCGATGTTGGCTTATCTCCGTGGTGAAATACCGGGAGGCGTGGTCAGCGCCACTCGTTCATTTTCCGGTTAGTCGAAATAGATCGCAATCAGGAGATAGGGCCGAGCCGCGCGTTGTTTTTTCGAGCGCTGAGTTCGATTAGCGTTGTTTGCATTACTTGAGGAGAGCAGTCATGCGATTTCAGATCATGAGTTTGTCAGGTGTGGTGTTGATGAGCGGATTACTTGCGGTGCAGAGTCTGTGGGCGGAAGAAACGCCAACCTCCGATGATAAGCCCGCGCCGCGTCAGTACACCTACTCATGGATGTTCTCTGATGCCGACGTGATGAAGCCACGTGGGGGCACGACCGCTGGGCCTAACGTTGTGCTCGATCAACAGGTCTCTGCCGGTTTTCTGCAGCTCCAGTCTACCGAGCTCACACCGTTGGAGCGCGACCGACAGGCCATTGTGGCGATGGCTGGAGCGTATCGAACGAGCTTTGATTTTATTGAGACGGTGGGGTTTACTCCTAATTACGAATCGCGAGCGCCTTATCAGAGTTGGGGAACCGAGCGCGTGTACGTAGTCGCCGACGAGCCAGAATTTATCAGCCTCCAGCACATTATCGTCATGCACTTTGCGGGGGAAGACGGCACGCTGTCAGCGCCTATGGTGGTAAAACATTGGCGGCAAGATTGGCAGTACCAAGATACTGCGGTGCATGCGTTTCAGGGTAATGGGGTGTTCGAGCGGCAGCGCTTAGAGGCTACGGCAACTACCGGCACGTGGACCCAAACCGTCTATCAGGTAGACGACTCGCCGCGTTACGAGGCCATTGGGCGTTGGACTCACACGCAGGGCGTTTCTTTTTGGCAATCGGATGACCGCCGGCGCCCGCTGCCTCGGCGCGAGTTCAGTGTCCGAGATGATTATCAGACGCTGTTCGGATCGCACCGGATCACCATCACGCCTCATGGCTGGACCCAGGAAGAGGACGCCTTGAAATTGGTGCTGGATGACCGCAACAACCCGCGCTCTGCGCAACCCTATTTGGCTCGTGAAGCGGGGTTGTCACGGTACGATCGGATAGTGGGATACGATTTTAGCGCGGGGGACGACTACTGGCGCAATACGGGGCCTTTTTGGTCGCGTGTTAGAGGCTATTGGACAGCCCTGTATCGCAACGAATCCACCTTCCACTTCGTCAAATCGGTGGAGGGAGTCCCACTGTTTATGGCCTTGTTTAACATGGCAGACGAATCCTTTGACACGGTCGAGCAGACGGATGCTGCGATTGCGGACACTTTGAGCCGCTATGTCACTGTGGGTGGGTTGGCGGTGACAGACTAGCGTTGTCTCGAACCCTGATGTTGACGAGTGACGTCGAGCACTGCCGTGCGACAACGCTCTAAATCGTGCGAGGCTTGCTCAGCTGAAACGGCAACGCTCTATCGGTGTCGAGCTGGGCGCTTCAGTGCGTGGCGCTTCTTATGCTCGCGGTGCCTGAACGCGCTGCAGGTGAAATGCCCCGAGACCTACCAGTATGGCGGTACATGGAAGCGTTTTAAAAAATAGAATATCCCTACCTGAGCCAGCGATCACAAACGACGCAGTCTTCGTTACACTCCCCCTGTGGATCTAATGATGATGGCATTGCCCGTATTTGCGTTGCTCATGGTGGCTGAGGCCGCCGTGACCAGCTTGCGCGGGCACAACGTTTACGCCCTCAAAGATTTTGCCGGCTCGATGTCGCAGCTGGGTATTAATATCGCGGTGCGCCTTGCCATCGGTGGTGCGCTGATTGGGCTGCACTTTTGGCTCTATCAGTTTCGGGTGTTTGAGGTGGCCGCTGGGCCGTGGGGTTGGCTCCTGACCCTCGTCACGATTGACTTTGTGTTTTATGGCTACCATCGCGCTCAGCACCGGGTGCGATTTTTGTGGTGCGCGCACGTGGTGCACCACTCCAGTGAGCACATGAATCTTGGTACCGCGCTCAGACAATCGCCCACCGGACCGTTTACCAAGGCACTCTTCTACTGGCCGTTGCCGTTACTCGGTTTTGATCCGCTGGTGTTAGCCAGTGCTGGCGCAATCGCCACGCTCTATGGTTTTTGGACCCACACCGAAGTGCTCAAAAAGCTCTGGGCGCCGCTAGAGTGGCTGTTTGTGACGCCCTCGCACCACCGTGCACACCACGGCTCGAATCCCGAGTACGTCGACAAGAATTACGGTAATTTTTTGATTATTTGGGACCGATTATTCGGCACTTTCGAGCCCGAGATGGCACGCGTGCAGTATGGCCTGCGCACCAATATTAATACGTACAATCCGCTCCGCATTGCGTTCAGCGCATGGCTCAAACTGTTTCGTGATTCGCTATCAGCCCGCTCTATAACCGATCTGTGTGAGCTGTGGTTACGGCCACCCAGCGAGCAGGCAGTGGGGCTGCTGAGCAAGTCTTATCCTGAGCGCTGACGTATCGCTATTGCTCGGCGCCTTGTTCCTCGGTAATCCAGTCGGTGACAGACTCTTCGAGCATGGGCAGCGTGATACTCCCCATGCTAACCACGCGGTCATGGAAGCCCCGTAGATCAAAACCCTCACCTAATCTCGATTCTGCCAAGGTGCGCAGACGACGCAGTTCAATCATGCCGAGCATGTAGGAGGTGGCCTGACCCGGCCAGGAGATGTAGCGATCAATCTCGTTTTGGATATCCACCGCCGCCCAGCCCGAGTTGTCCATCATGTAGTCGACCGCTTGTTGGCGCGTCCAACCCATCGTGTGCAGGCCGCTGTCCATGACCAGTCGCGAGGCTCTCGCGATCTGATCGGAGTACAGACCGATGCGATCGAGGGGGGTGGGGTACAGACCCAACTCATCGGCCAGACGCTCCGAATAGAGCGCCCACCCCTCACCGTAGCCCGAGTTCCATAAATACCGAGCTAGCGTATGCTGGGTGTCACCCAGTTCCAACGCAATTGCACCCTGCAAGTGGTGCCCGGGATAGGTTTCGTGATGTAGCGTGGCGAGCTGATTCGATTTGGAGCGACCCGCAGGGTCGGTGACGGCAATATAAAAGATGCCTGGGCGGGTACCGTCCTCTGAGGAAGAGTGATACTCGCCGGAGCCGCTCGCCGCAAACTCGGGGTAGGGTTTCACCAGCACGTCGGCCTTAGGCAGTGTGCCGAAGGCTCGAGGCATCGCTGCTTTGGCGGCGTCTAACGCGTCGGTGGAGTACTTGAGCACGGCGTCTTCTGACTCAAAGGTGAAGGCAGGGTCCTCGTTGACCCGACGCAGAAATTCAGAGACGTCTCCGCCGCCAAAGTGCTCGTCCATGGTGACTTGAATTTCTTCTCGTATCTTGGCCACCTGCTCGAGCCCCACTGCGTGGATCTCGTCAGCCGGCACCGCTTTGGTGACGAATGATTGGATTAGGGCGGGGTAGCAGGCTTCACCGTTGGGATTGTCTGAGACCGCCAATGCCGCTCGAGCTTGGGCAAGATAGTCGTTCTCGATGAAGTCAGCGTAGCGGTTGAGTGCGGGCACGATGTCTTCAGTGTAAATCGCCTCGACTGAGGCTTTGAAGGCCGCATCGTCAGTGCGCTGGCCAGGGCCGAGAAAAATGCTGTCCCGCGCAATCAGTGAGCGCACCTGTCGTGGCACGGCCTCTACGGTGACGCGGGGTGCGCTATAACCCAATGTCAGACCCTCGCGGAGATTCGCAATCTCGTTGTCGATATAAGCTGGTACGGCGGCGAGCCGTGTCAGTGCTTGCGCCCTTAACTCTGGTGTCTCGACCGGCTGTAGATCAAAGACAAAAGGCACCCAGGTATGCCAGCTGGTGGTGGTGCTCGCTTGCCACAGCTCGTTGCGGCAGACCCGCAAGGCCCGCGAGGCCTCAAGTTCATCCTTGAGCAGACCGTAGGTCACCCAATCGCGGCTCCCCACCTCAGCGGGCTTCTCTATCGTTTCAAAACGCGCCAGCCAGGCATCTTCGTGTTGTTGCCATGCGGTTAATCCCGTTAAGGAGTTATCGGGCAGCCGATCATGCCGTGACCCCTCGATCGAATAGTAGGTTCCCATGAGTGAGTCCTGC
>CAJQKG010000121.1 GCA_905478845.1 uncultured Luminiphilus sp. | reverse complement strand
TCAAAGCACAGTCGTTCTCCCTCGCAAAGGCCGCCAGACCGGCAATGTCTAGGGGGTCTAAATCGATATTCTGTAGTTTGGGTTCGGTGGCCGTTCCGGCGTTACCCGGCGCAACATAAACGCAGTCCACATAGGCCGGCTGGGCAAGTTTCCACGCAAGGGCGTGTTCTCGTCCGCCTCCTCCGACAACCAAAATATTCATCTCTGCTGACCTCAGTGCCTAAAGTGGCGCATTCCGGTAAAGACCATAGCGATGCCTGCGTCATCCGCAGCGGCAATGACTTCTTCGTCGCGCATCGAACCGCCAGGCTGAATCACCGCGGCAATGCCTCTCGCAGCCGCGTTCTCAATGCCATCGCGAAAGGGGAAGAAGGCATCAGAGGCCATGACGGCACCCTCTACGCTTAAACCGGCGTGTTCTGCCTTGATCGCGGCAATACGAGCCGAATTCACGCGGGACATTTGCCCGGCACCGACACCGATAGTTTGCTGATTGGCGGCGTAGACAATGGCATTACTCTTTACAAACTTGGCCACTTTCCAGGCGAACAAGAGATCTGCCCATTCGGCCTCAGTGGGCGCTCGCTGCGTGACCGTCTTGAGGGTCTCCCGATCGATCATGCCATCGTCTCGATCCTGGACCAGTAGACCGCCATTGACGCGTTTGAAATCGCGCGTCGGAACCGGTGCCGACCAGGGTCCCGTTTGCAGCAGCCGCACATTTTCTTTTTGCCCAATAATCGACTGGGCATCAGCAGATACCGCAGGTGCAATAATCACCTCAACAAATTGCCTGTCGACGATAGCGCTCGCTGTGTCGGCATCGAGCTCTCGATTAAAGGCGATGATGCCCCCAAACGCAGATTCGCTGTCAGTGTGAAACGCGAGATCGTAGGCATTCATCAAGGTATCGGCGGTGGCAACACCGCAGGGGTTAGCGTGCTTTACAATGACACAGGCCGGCGCGCTAAAGCTCTTGACGCACTCCAGCGCGGCGTCGGTATCGGCCACATTGTTATACGACAGTGCTTTGCCTTGTAATTGCTCAGCACGACTGATGCCCACTTCTTTTGGGTTGGCTTCGCGATAAAACGCCGCGCTTTGATGGGGGTTCTCGCCGTAACGCATTTCCTGCACTTTTTCCATTTGCAGTGAAAAAGTGCGCGGATAAGCAGCTGAACCGCCCTCGACAAGGCAGCCAAAGTGGTTGGCGATCATGCCGTCGTAGGCGGCCGTATGCTCATAGGCTCGAATCGCTAAATTAAAACGGGTCTGTAAGGTGGTGTGACCGTTGTATTCGGTCAGCTCGTCAAGAATCGACGCATAGTCTTTTGTGGCGACGACGATCGCCACATCACGATGGTTTTTGGCCGCTGCCCGGACCATCGTAGGGCCCCCAATATCAATATTTTCGACAGCATCTGCCAGAGTGCAGTCAGCGCGAGCGACGGTGGCTTCGAAGGGGTAGAGATTGACGACAACCAGGTCAATGGGGGGAATTTCGTGCGCTGCCATGACATCATCATCGACACCTCGGCGACCCAAAATGCCGCCATGAATCTTTGGGTGTAACGTTTTCACGCGGCCATCCATCATTTCCGGAAAGCCGGTATGGTCTGATACTTCAGTCACCGCTAACCCGGCTTCACGCAGTAGCCGGCAGGTTCCGCCGGTTGACAATATTTCCACGCCGTGGGCGATGAGGGCGCGAGTGAAGTCAACAATGCCGGTTTTATCGGAAACACTGATGAGGGCTCTTTTCAGGGGGGCGAGTCCGGCGTCACTCGTCATTTATCGTTTCCTTCTGGCAGGTGCTTTAGCGGGGTGAGTGTTTGACTGGCGGGATTTTTTCTTGGGCCGAACGGTTTCGGGCTCCGCTAGCAAGCCGTGCTGACGAAGCTTTTTGCGCAAGGTGCCTCGGTTTAGGCCGAGCATCGCGGCAGCATGGCTTTGGTTGTGCTGTGTGTAGTCGAGCACTCCCTTTAACAGAGGCTCCTCGATCTGGTGCAGCACCATGTCATACAGATCGATGCAGGCTTCACCATCCAGCGTAGCTAAAAAATGCGCAATGGCTTCAGCTGCACTGTCTTTGAGGGGAGGCGGGCCTGATCGACGATCGGCACCCACCGGTCCGGCGGCTTTTTTTTTGCGGGCCGTCACGCCGCTCTGTGCCCGTCGACGTTGAAGAGTCTGTCAGACAAGCGCTGCAGTGCTTCACCTTGCATCGAAGGATTAGATAGCTGATTAAAAATCTGTCGATGTCTTAGGGCAAGGTGTGGCCCGATAATATTTTGTGTCACTAAAGACGCCAGAAACCACGCGTGATGTTTACGGGTGATGCGGGTGCCCAAAAAGTCACCATAAAACGCATGCAGTCGAGCGAGATGGCGCTGATGGAGGGCCACCTGCTCAGTCACCGATGGCGTCAATACGGACGAGTGATCCCTGATGGGAGTGGAGTGTGGCTCACCAATGCTGTGTTCCAGTGCGCGAGCAATAGCACCGGGTAACCACAACTGTCCCTGCGCCGCACGACCAACCATCACTCCGGCGGCGCCAGTTTGGCTCAGCACGGTCTTGGCTTTGTCTGCGGAATCGATGTCGCCGTTTGCGATGACCGGTATTGAGACGGCCTCGACAATAGTGGCGATCGTGTCGTACTCCGCAGATCCCTTAAATCGGTCCGCGCGGGTACGACCATGCACGGTCAGCATCTGGACACCTGCCTGCTCTGCAATCCGAGCAATAGTGGCGCCGTTGCGTTGGTTATGATCGGTACCGGTTCGGATCTTCAGTGTTACCGGCACGGGAACTGCGTTGACAACGGCTTTTACAATCTGCTCAACGAGCGGTTCATCGGCAAGTAGCGCAGACCCCGCCGCCCGCCGGCAGACTTTTTTGGCAGGGCAACCCATATTGATGTCAATGATATCGGCGCCTAATGCGACATTGAACCGCGCCGCGTTAGCGAGCTGAGCCGGTTCGTAGCCCACTATCTGTGTCGCTCGGAGCCCTGCACTGTCACTGTGCTGTTGTCGCAGCTGTGTCTTGTGTGTCTGCGCCAAACTGAGATCTGCTGACAGCATTTCGCCCACTGCTAATCCAGCACCGGTTTCGATAGCGAGTTCGCGCATCGGCAGGTCGGTCACGCCGGCCATGGGTGCAAGAAAGACGTTGTTGTAGGGCTTTAGGCCGCCAATGTGCATTGGGAAGGGCTCAGTTTCGAGGCGCTCAGTTTCGAGAGACAGAGTGTAATGGAGGCCGGGCGAATCGGGAACCCACACTGCGCATTTATTCGCCATGGATGAGTGACCGATCCACGGCAAAGTCACTCGCTAGCGAGCGCTGAGCGTGAAACCCCATCGATAGGGCGGGTGCATCGATGGGTGCGGCAAGAGGCAGCAGGGGTATCAGGACCCGCGATAAGCTGGCACCTGTGCTGGCGGGGGGAGCATCGACAGTGGGGTGTTATCACTGTCTCGAGTGCGGGGGTTAGCGCGATGTGATGAGCGGATGTGCTGAGTGGGCGCGGTCAAACAATGAGAGAGGGGTTTCTGTCCTCGCGGGTTTCCTGGCGCCTCACGCGTCGCGCGTCGCGGGAGACCGGTATCTCACTCACAGCAATGCGATGAGGGAAAGTAACGGAAATAATGCGGCGAATAGGGGGCTAACGTCGCTAAAAATAGGCAAATCACCGAAAAAGTGGACGC
>CAJQKG010000120.1 GCA_905478845.1 uncultured Luminiphilus sp. | reverse complement strand
GTGACTGAGGCCCCGAACTCGGGGAGGGGGGGGGGCGCAAAGTGCCTACCGATGGACACAAAGCAGACTGAGCCGCTCAATCGTTGTCCTATCGACCTGCACCTCCGTTACTGTGGCTATGGCTATGGCTATGGCTATGGCGGCACCGGCAGCATCAGTGACTCTTTGACTTGCTCCATCACAACATAGCTCGTCGATTCCTGCACGCCTGGCAGCGTTAACAGTGTTTCCCCTAATAAGCCGCGATACGCCTTCATGTCCGCCACTCTCGCCTTGATCAAATAATCAAAGTTGCCCGACACTAGGTAGCACTCCTGAACTTCTGGCAAATCGAGCGCCGCGGCCGTAAATTCCTCAAAAATATCCTGCGATGTTCTGTTCAACCTGATCTGCACAAACACAACGAGCGCACGATCCAGTGCGGCAGGATCCAGCACCGCCTGATAGTGCTGAATCACGCCTTCGCGCTCCAAACGCCTCACCCGCTCCTTACACGGCGTGGTGCTCAGGCCGACCCGGCGAGCCAACTCAGTGTGTGCTATCCGCGCATTATGCTGAAGCAAACGAACAATATTGCGGTCTATGCGGTCTAGTTGATTTGACTGATGAGATCCCATTGGTTCTCCTAAGGGGTTTTTAACGCACACGGAGTTAGCTGGGATAATAAGCTTTAACCCTTGGTCAGCATAGTTAATATGACTTATATAGATACTATTTTGTTTTAAATTCGCTTTTTTTAAAGAAAATTAAGGTTAATACAGCCTTCCCGCCTCCTGGTTTTCCAGCAAGAATCCGCCCCAGTGTAAACCTCAGGGATCGGACGGATGCAGATTGGCGTACCCATGGAAATTAAGCCCCAAGAATGCCGCGTTGGAATGACGCCCGCCGGCGTACGGGAGCTCGTTGCGGCGGGCAACACTGTCCACGTGCAAACCCAGTGCGGCGCTCGCATTGGTCTGACGGATACCATGTACCGCGATGCAGGCGCCCAAGTGATCGAGACAGCGGAAGCACTATTTGCCAATTGCGACATGATCGTCAAAGTCAAGGAGCCACAAGCACGCGAGTGTCATCTTCTGCGTGCCGATCAGACCCTTTTCACCTATCTCCACCTCGCTGCCGACCCCCAACAAGCCGAGTTATTGATGGCATCAGGGGCCAATTGTATTGCCTACGAAACCATTACATCGCCGGAAGGTGGCTTGCCGCTTCTCGCACCCATGAGCGTCGTAGCAGGACGGCTATCCGTTCAGGCGGGTGCGCACCACATGGAGATTCATCAAGGCGGTAATGGGACTTTACTGGGAGGGGTTCCCGGTGTGCCCGCTGCGCAGGTGCTGGTCCTCGGGGGCGGAGTCGTGGGCACCAATGCGATCCGCATGGCACTCGGCATGGGCGCGGATGTCACGGTGATCGATCGATCGGTCAAACGCCTCACAGAACTGGATGAGCAATACGGCGGGCGACTGCGCACCGTCTATTCCACCACAGACGCCATCGAGCAGTGCGCCCGTCATGCTGATCTCATCATCGGTGCCGTACTCATTCCAGGTGCGTCGGCGCCTAAACTCATCACGCGCTCGCTATTACAAAAATTGAAACCCGGAGCCGTGATGGTGGATGTCGCCATCGATCAAGGCGGTTGCTTTGAAACATCAACGCCCACTACTCATGCCGATCCCACCTATGTCATCGACCAGATCGTGCATTACTGCGTTGCCAATATGCCAGGCGCCGTCGCGCGCACCGCCACGATGGCGTTAACCAACGCCACACTTCCGTATATCCAGCGCCTCGCTCAGGGCAATCTCGACACGCTACTTCGAGATGATCCCCACTTTGCTAATGGCCTGAATATCCGTGCTGGAAAAATTACGCACCCGGCGGTTGCAGAAGCACTTGCAAAAGTGGCGACTCAGCAGTCGGCAACATCACTTTCTGACTCATCGCACACGATGGGTCACGCAGCATAGTCAAACTCATCGCCGGGCATAAACCCCTTCTTGCACCTCTGTAAAGGGTACTCGCTAGTGGCGCTCGGTTGCTTGAGCTGTCGCCACCCCTTACCATCTCAATGCTAACCCTAGACGTTTTTTGGCAATGAACGATTACCGCTCGACAACCCTTCAGCATACTCAGGCAGCGGACTCTCCCGAGCCCCTGTTTAGCCGCTTCAGCGACCTCTTTAGAGCAGGCTTCAGCATCGATTGGGGCATTGGCTCTTTTCTGGTTATCAGCCATTGCTTGGTATTGGTACTGACGCCGCTTGCGTATTTTTATGCGCCGGCGGGGCTCTGGAAAGTCATGTTGGCGTGGACGTTAGTCCACGCCTTCATCGCCGCCATCACAACGACCGCTTACAGCCACCGACTCATCGCCCACCGCGCAGCCAAGGATATCCGCCTGCCAACCCATATCGTGTTTCTAGGGCTACAACTGTTTGCCTTGCAAGGAAGCGTAAGGCGGTGGTCGGCACAGCATGTCATTCATCACTCGGTAGATCGGACAGGGCAGCATCACCTCGACCCCTACTCGACCACTTGGTTTGACACTGGCTGGCGCAACTTTTTATGGTCCCACATGCTGACCTATTTATTTAACCACCCGCCCTCTCGCGAATTTGATGCCGCCCTGAACGCCAAAATGCATCCGGCCATCATCTGGCAAGACAAGCATTATTTGCCGCTACTGATTCTCGCCAACTTTGCACTGCCCATTGCCTTAGGTATCGCCCTTGCAGGGTGGCTGGGCGGCTTTTGTCTGCTCGTCGCAAGCAGTGCGGGCTATGTCTTAGCTCACCACAACACCTGGACAGTCAATAGCGTGACGCACCTGTGGGGGTTTAAAAAAGGCTTAATCAGTTCGGCAAAAAATAACTATATCTGGCTGGGTCCGCTGGGAGAGGGAAATCACCACGCCGATCATCACGACCATCCGAGGGATTTCCGTAACGGCTTTGGCTGGAGTGGCTGGCTACTAGACCCAACACGCTACCTCATTTTATCGCTCAACACGCTGGGGCTCGTCAACGGACTCAATCGGGCAAGCCGATGGCAAGAAGCGCGCATTATCACGCGCCGTAAAGTGCGCGACACGCGGGCAAGATCGCAATCAGCGGTGTGGCAGCGCTGGGAAGATAAGCTAGCGCTGTTGGGGGAGGAGTGGCTTGCTGCCGCCCAAACATGGGATCACTTTAAGCTCGAGAAGAACAAACTCACACAGCAAATACGTCAAGCGGGTGCCGATACGATGGCCGCTGCGCGCGAACGGATGGGACTCACCCACGAGGAGCTCCTGCGGGATTTGCAGGCTCGAAGAGAGGCCGTTCGCGCCGAGATGCAAGATGCCCGCAAACGGCTTAAAGCGAGACGCGAAGCCTTCTTTACCGCGCTGTCGGAACTCAAGCAGGCCAATATGGCGGTTGCTTAAGCCACAAACCCGAGCATTGAGTGAGCGCCCTTTGAGATAACTTCTGCACGACGGAATGGGTAATGACAGGGGGTTGGGTACCAAGACGTCTGCCGTTATGAAACACATCGCTAAGGCAACCAAAAGGCAGACGAAACGCACCCGCCTTACTGTCATCAAATTGCATACCCGCAGAGTTCACCCTGCGGCCGGCACCTTTATCGCTGACTCAGTAAGGCCCGTTCGAGCCAACTGGAGAAGGGGAAAGCATACTGAGCAAGGAGCGGCCGGTAGACTGGCGCGAGTCGGATCACCTCGGGCTGACCGCAAAGTGAAGACGCGTTTAACCCAAATAGAGTCGGTTTGAAAATGGCGCTTTACTAGCTAAAGATTTCGTATTGGTCAGTAATACGCTGTAGATCGAATACTCTTTTCCCTTCACCTACCTCACAATGGCGCGGTTATATTAGGGGTAGAGTGGGAAGATTAGGGGGGCGTGGGAGGTGCTTTTTGCCCATCTCATCAGTATTGAGTGACCCCAAAACGCGCAATCATCTACTCTACGTTCGCATTATGGTCGTTATAGGTTTATGTCATGCATCGAGTTACACCCGAAATCGAGGCGCTCTCTACAGAGATCCTCAGTTACACGATGGATCGGCTCAAAATGGATCCACCTGAGCTGGACCATCCACTGTCGCAAGCCGCACTGGAAGAGGCTGCTGGGCAGACGATTACTGAATCTGGGTTGGGCGGCGAGAACGCGCTAAGACTCTTTATCGATAAGCTCGCACCGGCCTGCATTTCCGAAGATCACCCCCGATATCTGGCCTTTGTGCCGACGGCGCCTACCGACGTCTCCACTCTCTTCGACCTGGTCGTAGGCGCATCCAATATCTGTGCCAGCAGTTGGCTTGAGGGCGCAGGAGCGATCTACGCGGAAAATCAAGCACTGCGATGGATTTCCGATATCGCCGGTTTTCCGCCTGAAGCAGGCGGCGTCTTCGTCAGCGGCGGAACTGCGGGGAACCTATCGGCATTAGTGGCTGCGCGGCATGATTGGCGGCAAAGACAACCTGATCACGCGGCGCAGCGAGGATTAATACTGTCCTCCCGAGGGGCGCACGCTTCGGTTCAACAAGCCGCCCACGTGATGGATGCCGACCTCATTCAATCTGGCGGTCATCGACTGACCGGGGACGATGTGGCGGCCACCATCGCGACGTTAAGCGATACCGACCGGGCACGACTTTTTGCCATCGCCTGCACGGCCGGTACCACCAACCTCGGTATCATCGACGACCTGGAAGGCATTGGTGCCGTCTGCAAGCAAGAAGCACTGTGGTATCACGTTGATGGCGCTTATGGTGGCGCCGCGCTCGCAGCCCCCTCGGCCAGAGCGCTGTTTAACGGCATTGAAACGGCCGACAGCTTTATTGTTGATCCTCATAAGTGGCTGTTCGCCCCTTTTGACTGCTGTGCACTCATCTACGCGGATCCCGCGAAGGCACGACGAGCACACCGACAGCACGGTGATTATCTGGAGGTCTACTATGACGGCACGTGGAACCCCAGCGACTATGCACACCACCTCTCACGACGCGCGCGCGGGCTACCCTTCTGGTTTAGTCTCGCGGTGCATGGCACACAAGCCTATGCGGACGCAGTTGAGGTCACGCTGGATCGAGCCCGCGACGCAGCGACCATGATCGACGCCCACCCACACCTAGAGCTTGTGACGGAGCAGCAACTGTCGATTTGCGTATTTCGACGACTCGGCTGGACACCTGACGACTACAAAACATGGAGCGGCCAGTTATTGAAAAGCGGCGTGGGCTTAGTCACACCCACTAAACATGAAGGTGAGACGGTGCTGCGATTCTGTATCGTCAATCCTCGAACGAGTCATCAGGATCTTCAGCAGGTGCTCGAGTCCCTGTGATCCATCAAAACAGGTGCCCGACAGGCTAAGCTTTCTGCGTAACGAAGGGCGCTGCGCTCATGACAGACCCGATCGCCAGAGCCGAGAGCTACTTTACACATGTCGCTGTCGCGCTCCGATTGATGGTGCGCTGGGCAAAAGTAGTGGCGGCAGTTGATACCGTGTGCAAGAGGCTACATCATCAGCACAAGTCGCTAGACTGTTAACGACAATTTGCACTGAACGCGCGTGACTCAAAGGAATCCAATAGGCATGTCAGACTCAATCCGCTTTAAACCTTGGCTCATCGCGGCCATGACATTATCGGTTGTACTAGGGCTCATTGTCTTTACGCCCTGGTTTGTCGGCGAAGTAAGAGGGTCTGCCACCTCTTCTCGTTTTGAGGCGAGTTATCCTTTGACGTTTCCCAGCGATTTTGACTGGGGTGTGGCGGTCGCTGCTCAACATGTCGAGCATCAGCAGCCAAGCGATTGGACGGCGTTTGAACGGCGGGTTATCCAAGAAGGTAAAACGGGTACCGGTGATCAGCCCGGTCAGGCTAAACCGGGACATATTCGCAACCTCGATACCGTCTCGGCTGAGGTCCGATTGAAAAAAGTCGACTTTGATAATCGGTACGAAACTGACTTTGAAGCATTGGCGCAGTTAGGTCTCAATAGCTACCGATTCAGCCTCTCATGGGCCCGATTGTTTCCGCGCGCAGACATGACCGAACCTGATCCTGCAGGTATTAGGTTTTATCGCGAGGTCATCGCCGCCGCCAAACAAAACGGTCTTAAGCCCCATGTCTCTTTGTTCCATTTTTCAACACCCGAATGGTTCTGGGAGGAACAAGCCGGCGAGCGAGGCTGGGAAAGACCAGACGCCCTACAGCACTGGAATCGCTATGTCACCGCGGTCTCCGAGCTGCTGGGTCCTGACATCAGCCATTGGTGCACCCTCAATGAGCCAATGGTCTATGTCTTGTGGGGCTATCTAGAGGGGATCTTCCCACCGTTAGAGCAAAGGGCTAATCCCGAAGCCACTGCTCCCGTCGTGGCTCGGCTGCTCGAGGCACATGCCAGTGCCTACCAAATACTGCATCGCGATGCAGCGCAGCGTAACCAGACCATTAAGGTCGGACTCACACAACACACCCGGGCCTTCGAACCGTGGCGCAATTGGCACCTATTCGATCGTCTGTCAGCGGGCTTTATACAGCAGGCGTTTATTTGGGATGTCTTTGATGCCATCGAGAGCGGCACCTACACAATGGCGGGCAGCGACTACCAACGCACTATCGATGGCCTTGAGGGAACGCAAGACTACGTGGGCATCAACTACTACGGTCGGTTCTATGTGCAAATGGATGTCGATGCGCTCGATAAAGGACCCGTCACCCATACACGCGACCCGCGAGATACTGAAGAACTCGCCAGCGACCTGGGTTGGGCCCTCTACCCCATTGGCTTCAGTCACGTCCTAGACGAGGCGTGGACACGGTATGGCAAACCCATACAGATTCTGGAAAACGGCATCGCGGACGCTGCCAACCCCGACACCCTCAGACAAACCTTCCTAACGAGTCATCTCAGAGAGGTTTGGCAGGCCATGAATATTCGCGGTATTGATATTGACGGTTATTTTCATTGGTCCCATCTGGATAATTTTGAATGGGCAGAGGGATTTGGCCCTCGCTTTGGTCTCTATGCGGTCGACTACGACAACAACTTTGCGCGAACGCCGCGCGGGAGTGCCGACGTCTACGCTGACATTATCAGAGAAGGTCTGAGCGAGGCGCTATGGGAACAAACACGAGGACCTTTTTAACGCCCTCACGCCCCCCTAGCCTAGCTCGCCAAATGCAGGCGGAGGCGCTTCTTCACAACCCGTTTCATACTGCAGGAAGCGTTCAGCACTGGACAGATGCCAACTGGGCGCACCACAATTCACCTATGAGAACACCATGCTGTTAAAGCACACCCCATACCTCAGTCTGACCATGGCGCTGATGCTCATGACACTGGCCGGTTGCTCGACCACAGTGAAAGCGCCCTTTGAGCTGCCTGAAACTGAATGGACGCAGCCTGCGGCCGCCGACGGACTGCTTGCCCAGATTGAAGCCGATATGACAGCGCGAGCCGAGCCACTGGCCGATCACAGTCACTATTCGGACACAGGCATTTCGGGGTTCAAGCTACTCGACAGGGGTGAAGACGCCCTCAGATGGCGACTGGCACTGATCGACTCCGCAACGCAAAGTATCGACACTCAGTACTATCTTTATCACGGCGACAGCACGGGTTTACTTTTCACCAGCCGATTGCTCGAGGCGGCTGATCGGGGGGTAAAAGTTCGTATCATTATCGATGATATGGGCACGCTTGCTGTCAGCCCTGCACAGACCAAGCTCCGCGATAGTATGGGCGCTTTAATGATCGCTCACCCCAATATCTCGCTGCGATTATTCAACAGCAGCGACAATCGCCACCTCCTGGGACGTGGCTGGAACTTTGCCACGGATTTTGAGCAACTCAACCACCGCATGCACAACAAATCGCTCACAGCGGATAATCACGCCACCATAGTGGGCGGTCGGAATATCGGTGATGAATACATAGGGCTCAACCCGCATTTTAATTTTCGAGATATCGACGTCTTGGGCGTTGGTCCGGTTGCGAGGCAGACGTCATCGGTTTTTGACGTATTCTGGAACAGCGGCTGGGTCATTACTGCTGACCCCTCAACCCAAGCACAGGCGGAGGGAATTTATGCGACTCAGCGCAGAGCGCTGGAGCGGGAGCTCAGGCAATCAGAGGCCCTGGAGCGATTTTCACTGGTGGCGCGCAGCTGGGAATCTGAGTTCACTGCGCTAACACCCCTGCTCCACTTAGGCCGTAGCGAAGTGCTAACGGATCGACCCCAGTCGGACGGCATCAGTAACGAAGTCTTTGACTGGGTGATGGAAAATTTACCCAAGGTACAAAAAGACCTCCTGGTCACTAATGCCTACCTCATTCCGGGGGCAGAGGGCGTCGCGATGCTCGACGATTTGGTGGCGGCGGGCGCTGAAGTGACGATTCACACCAACTCGCTGGCCTCACAGGATGTCCCCGCTGTGAACAGCCACTATAAACCGTGGCGAAAACCCATTCTGGCATCTGGCGCTTCGCTTTTTGAGGCGCGGCCCGATGCGGCGATCAAAACATCGAGGGTGGATACCAAGCCCATTAGCTCACGCTACATGGGACTGCACTCTAAATCGTTGGTAATGGACCGGCGCTTCGCTGTGATCGGCTCCGCCAACCTCGATCCGCGCTCGGCTTTTCTGAACTCGGAAATGATTGCCATCATAGACAGTGAAAGCCTTGCCGAGGAACTGGCAGAGGCCATCCTTCTCGACACATCCCCCGCCAACAGCTGGGAAGTGGGTCTGAACGACAAGGAACAAATCATCTGGCGCAACGATGTCGAAACCGTCAGCCGACAGCCCGCGCGAAACGGCTGGCAAAGAGTTCAAGATCTGTTCTTTATGCTATTTCCAAAGCGCCTCTATTAAGGCGTCTCTATTACTACCCCTTGGCAGCACACGACAACGATCACCGATGCCAGCAATAAATTGAATACGACTTAATTTATTTTTGTATTTCACTCAGTTTTTAGGTGGGTAGATTAAAAGCACTGTTGACTGTTTTTCGTCGCAGCGGTACGGTGCATTCGTTGCAATCTTGCGTGTTTGTTTTGCGCGCTAGCGAGAGATTGGCATCAGTCCAACCAGCCGCCCGCTGGCATGACGCACAACTACTACTAATTCAAAGGAGAGCGACTGTGTCCATCTCAAAGGAATCACTGCTTCACGCCTACCGGACGATGAAAACGATCCGAGAGTTTGAAGAGCGTGTTCACGCCGAAATCATGAATGGTCAAATTCCTGGGTTCACGCACCTCTATACAGGCCAAGAGGCCAATGCGGTGGGTGTTTGTGCCCATCTCGATGAGAGCGACACCATTATTAGCACGCACCGCGGTCATGGTCATTGTATTGCCAAGGGCGCCGATGTCTCCGGCATGATGAAAGAGCTATTTGGATCCTCTGAGGGCCTCTGCAAGGGCAAAGGTGGCTCGATGCACGTAGCGGACATCGACAAAGGTATCCTCGGTGCAAACGGCATTGTCGCCGGTGGCCCACCCATTTCTGTCGGCTCCGCATTAGCCGCCAAAATCCGCAAAAATGGCAAAGTCGCCGTATCGTTCTCTGGCGACGGTTCGGTGAATCAAGGTACCTGCTTCGAGGCCATGAATATGGCGGTTGTACTGCAGGTACCCGCCGTCTTTGTCATCGAAAATAACTATTACTCTGAGCACACGCACATTGACTACGCCGTAGGCTGTAACGACTTGAAGGCGCGCACCGAGGCGTTTGGTTTCCCTGTCTTTGTTGCCGATGGTGCGGACTTTTTTGCAGTACATGAGGCGGCGGGAAAAGCCATTGCGCATGCCCGCGCAGGTAATGGTCCAGCAGGTGTGTTTGCCGAGCAAGGTCGATACCACGGCCACTTTGTGGGAGACCCACAGTCCTATCGTGGCGAAGGGGAGCTTGAGGATCTGCGAGAAAACCATGACCCGTTGAAAGTGTTTCGTCAGCACATGGCTACCTCAGGCGACCTGAGTGAAGCCGAGCTGGACGCTATCGACGCTGAGGTCATGGCTGAGATCGAACACTCTGTGGTAGATGCCAAGGCTGCGGCACGACCAACGCCTGATCAAGTCACGGCGGATGTTTATATTCAATACGGTGCCACGGCGTAAGGGGGAAATACCATGCCTGAAAAAACGATGCGCGACGCAATCAACGAAGCCCTGCATCAAGCAATGGAGCAGGATGACTCTGTCTTCGTCATTGGTGAAGACGTCGCGGGATGCAATGGCAGTGCCGGCGACGTGGGTTCCGTCGGTGGTGTCTTCGGCGTAACCAGCGGAATCTACAATCGCTGGCCAGATCGCTGTGTCGACACGCCTATTTCTGAGTCCGCTATTGTCGGTGCCGCTGCAGGCGCCGCGCTGGTCGGGATGCGTCCCGTTGCCGAAATTATGTTTGCTGATTTTATTGGCGTCTGTATGGATCAGATCGTGAATCAGATGGCTAAGTTTCGCTACATGTTTGGTGGAAAAAGCCGATGCCCTGCGGTCATTCGCTTTTCTGCCGGCGGCGGTTTTAGTGCGGCGGGGCAGCACAGTCAAGCGATGTATCAAGTGATGACCTCATTTCCG
>CAJQKG010000119.1 GCA_905478845.1 uncultured Luminiphilus sp. | reverse complement strand
CCTCTCTGGACCGCCTCTTTCTCTCATGGTCTCGCAGGGTACTATATGGTGCGGAAGGAGAGACTCGAACTCTCACGTCGTAAGACACTGGAACCTAAATCCAGCGCGTCTACCAATTTCGCCACTTCCGCACAGAACCCTGGAAAACCGATTCGCCGAGCACAAACGAGGCGCGGGATGGTGTCACAGAATGTGAGCCGATTCAACGGCTCTAGCCTGAAACCGCGTATTCCTAACGTACTGCTACTGGCGGCTGTTAGGCCCTCGGTAGGGCGTTAAAGCAGAGAATTCACTTAAACTGCTCTATCTTTTTTAATGCTATTTAAAACAGGGACTTAACTGTTATTTATAAGGTTACTTAACATTAAAAGCGCGCGTTATCAGGTAATTTGACGCAGGAAGTCGATAAAACGGCTTGACCCACTAGATTAATTAAACTGATACGGCATACTTGAGTTGTCGTATCGCCCCTCAATAAGAAGCGTCACGGCACCGGACATCCCAAGTGTCCGGTTTGTGCTCTCGCTGATGTGCCGCGTGAGCACCACTCCTAAAAGTCTATGCCTACGGGCCCTTCGGGGCCCGGTTTTTTTACCGGCTACCGTCACTTTGATCGAGCTAGTAACAAGACACGCGGTTCTCGTACCCCACAGACCGACCTAAGGCGCACCTTCAATGAGCAGCCTCACGCAGCACCCCAGCAGCCAGATACTCACAAAGTCTGTGTAAATTTCGGTGACGTCAGTGACCCACCTAGATAATTCTCAATTTGATGACTGACTGACGCGTCTTGCTCCGAGAACTCAACCCCTATTCCCGCCTCGCGCTGCCCTTGGGCCCCCTTGGGTGTGATCCATACCACGCGCCCTGAAATGGTCCGTGGTTCTGGTTCATCGAGTAGCGTTAATCTAATCGACACGTGATCACCGAGTTGATAGCGCAGCTCCGTCGGCACAAACAGGCCGCCCTGACGAAGAAAGGACATGTAGGCGTTGTACAGGGAAGACTGATCTCTGATGGTGAGCGTTAAGCTGTCATGCGTCATATGCTGGAGCATAACATCAACTTACCCAGACACGCCCAGCCTACCAAGGTTGATCAAAAAATCACGGGACACCTCTGAGAACGCCGCGTGGCCGCGGCTGCGACAGAGGCGGTACACCTCGGCTGCCAAAATATCAGCGCCCGGCGTGGCGCCTTGTTTAATGCGGCCGTAAAGCTCGGCAACGCAGTGATGCAGTAGCATCCAACTGACGCCTTCCTGCCGGAGAAAATCTAAGTCTGCGCGCCGACACTGCGCCTCTATCCAAGGAAGAAGTCGCTCGATAAGTACCTCTGATTCAACTCGAGACCATGCCTCAGGCACACCACGATGAGCGGCATCGTGCTCCAATGCGCTAAAACTTTCCTCCAACGCTCCCGAAAAATGCATCGGGTCACGGCTGGCTTTATCCCAAGCGGAAACCGGATTGCCGTTGGTCATGCGCAATGCCTTGTCGACCTCTTCTGATGACCATCCACTCTGCTCAGCAAGCCATAGCGTGGCAGCTGTCGGTAATGCTTTAGGCAAGCGAAGCGTTTGGCATCTCGATCGCACGGTCGGTGGTAGCCGCCAGGCAGCGGCACTCGAGAGGAGCAGCAGGCAATTGCCCGATGGCTCCTCGAGTGTCTTTAGCAAGCTATTCGCTGCGGCAGGCGTCATCAGGTCTGCCTGTTGTACCAGTAATATTTTGCGCTCTCCGTAGAGCGCTGTTTGCTGTAGGAAGCGGGTTGCCGACCGAATTTGTTCGATACCAATCGCCCGCTTACCCTCCTCACGCTCAAGGATCATCAGGTCGCCATGCACGCCTTGCCGGTAGGCCCGACAGCCTTTGCACACACCACAGGGTGCACTCGAGTTGCCCTCTAAACAGAGCTGCCTTGCTGCCAGTAAGCGGATGAATAAATTGGCTTCTGCCGCTTCCTCGCTGACGACTAAGTAAGCATGACCACGGTTTTTCTGCGGCCCAGATGCGCTCCAGCACTGCAGTGCGTCCGCGAACCAATCGGGCGCAGCTGGCAGCCACCCGGGCTCGACAACAGGTGTCTCAGCGCTCATCAAACCACCGCTCTATCTCTGCCGCCATCGCCGACTGTACCGCCTGCAGGTCTTGTCCAGCGTCGATGACGCTGTAGCGCTCGGGCATGGCCACGGCCCGCTGCAAATAGCCGGCCCGCACGCGTTCGTAAAAATCGTGATTCTCGCGTTCAAATCGATCGAGCTCACCTCGTGATCGCGCCCTCGCCATGCCAATTTCGGGCGGCAGATCGAGAATCAGGACTTTATCGGGCTGTCGCCCACTTTGAACGAGCTGCTCTAGGTGCGAAATAACCTCGACTGATAGGCCTCTCGCGGCACCCTGATAGGCATAGGTGGCATCGGTGAAGCGATCACTCAGAACCCAATCGCCTCTCGCTAACGCCGGCTCGATTACCTTGGCAAGGTGTTGCGCTCTGGCAGCAAACACCAGTAATAGCTCCGCCATCTCGACCGGCGCCTCGCCATCCACACTGAGCAACGTCTGTCGTATCGCTTCGGCGAGGGGGGTCCCGCCAGGCTCTCGGGTTTGCACTGACGTAATACCGCGTTCGGCCAGCCGCTCGGCAATGAAACGTTGCGCAGTTGACTTGCCTGCGCCCTCGCCTCCTTCGATTGTAATAAAGCGCGTCATTCGGTCAGTGTTCTAGCGAAGAAGGCGTTCTGGGACTAGATTGGTAGTCCGAGCGCCGCGACAGTTGGTAACGCCGCACGGCCTCTTCGTGCTCTGCCAAGCTATGGCTAAACGCATGAGTGCCATCGCCTTTAGCGACGAAATACAACGCGTCGGAGCGGTCCGGCAAAAAGACTGCTCGCAATGCCGCCTCTCCAGGAAGCGCAATGGGCGTGGGCGGCAATCCAGAGATCACATAGGTATTATAAGGGTTAGTCTTGTCGCGCAAATGTGCTCGCCTCAGATTGCCATCGTATCGGTCACCCAAACCATAAATGACAGTCGGGTCTGTCTGCAATCGCATACCCTTGAGCAATCGGCGCAAAAACA
>CAJQKG010000118.1 GCA_905478845.1 uncultured Luminiphilus sp. | reverse complement strand
CAAATGCACACGACCATGCGTGGCATCTTGATACGCTCGCATTTCAAAACGACCAAAGCGACTTTCCAAGATGCCTTGCCGCTGCACAGTGACGGTTTTTTGATTAGCCAGCCGATAGGTCACCAGATCGGATACCCGTCCCACTACCAGCTCATGTCGGGTAGCAAAGTCAGACAGAAAGGGCGCATCAGCGACCGCGCCCTCGCCATCGAGTACCTCTGTGAAAACGGCTGCGGGGGACAGTCCAGCCAACGTCGCCAGATCGATCGCCGCCTCAGCTGGCGCAGTGCGCGTCAGCACGCCCCCACTCGCCGCCGCAATCGGAAAGATGTGTCCGGGCTGCACGAGATCAGCTGAACGGCTGGCCGGATCCACCGCAACACGGACCGTCCGGGCACGATCGGCCGCGGAAATACCGGTATCAATCCCCGTCGCCGCCTCGATCGATAACGTGAAAGGCGACAGGGACTCATCGCCCTCTACCATCAAGGGCAAATCGAGCTCCGCACAGCGAGCTCGCGTCATCGCTAGACAGATCAGTCCACGAGCCTGCCGAGCCATGAACGCAATATGATCGGCCTCACAGTGCTCAGCACTGACCACCACGAAACCGGTCATGCCACCTGCGCTGTGCTCATTCAGTAACAGACACGTTTGGCCGTGACGCAGTGCGCTCAATACTTGGTCGATATCCGCATAGTCTTCAGCCGACACTAGTTGGCCTCCGTGCTGGGGCCGAACTGCATGAGGCGCTCGAGATAGCGCGCAATCACATCCACCTCAAGATTCACCGGGCTGCCGACGCGATAGTCACTGAAGACCGTCTCCTCCCAGGTTTGCGGAATAATGGTGAGTTCAAAATGACAGCCCTCCACCTGATTCACGGTCAGGCTCGTTCCGTCGACACAGATACTGCCCTTCATGGCCACATAGCGGGCCAGCGTCTCTGGTGCAGCGATGCGGACGCGCCAAAAGCGCGCATCCTCGACAATGTCATCGACGTGACCCACACCATCGATATGTCCGCTGACCAGATGGCCACCGAGTGGCGTACTGAGCGTCAGCGAGGTCTCCAAATTAACGGGATCGCCAACGTGTTTCGTACCCAGCGTGGTCAACGAGAGACTTTCCGGTGAGACATCGGCCCAATACCCCGCTCCAGTCAGCTCGGTGACGGTGAGACACACACCGCTGGTGGCAATGCTGTCGCCCAGCGACACCCCTTCGAGGGGCAGCTTCCCGCTCTCGATGCACAAGCGGATATCTTGCTCGCCCGACTCGATGGCAGCGATATGACCCACGGCCTGAATAATCCCTGTAAACACAACGGCTCCTTTTTCGTGTATCCCAACGACTATTGACTGCGCAGCCCGGGGGCGGTCATTGGGGTCGCTATGATACGCAGATCCGTACCCGAGCGGGTCACCTCTTCAATCTGAAATTGAGGACTCTCTGCCAGCGTATCCATCGCAAACCCCGCCATAGGTTGAGCGGTATCGCCGAGCAGACAGGGGGCTTGATAGACCACGAGACGATCGACCCAGCCTCCCTCGATCAGTGCGCCCGATAGCTGCGGACCCGCCTCAACTAAAATATTGTTGAACGATTGCGTGCCAAGGTAATGAACCCACTCGCTGAGCACAATCCGCCCATGCTGATCCACAGGCAGCTGATGCTGCGCAATCGATGCGTCCACTTCGATATCTGGTGCAGTGATCACGGTCGTCGGCGACCCGCGCAACACGCGCGCGTCAACCGGTGTACGGCCTTGGGAATCTAACACCATGCGGTGCGGCGGCGAGCGCAGTGCCCGTTCGCTTTCTTCGCTGCTGAGTAAGGCCTGCTCTGGACGCACAGTGAGCTGACAATCATCGGCGAGGACCGTGCCAATACCCGTCACAATCAGATCAGACTCGGCCCGCAATCGCTGCACGTCCTGCCGGGAGGCCTCGCCAGTAATCCACTGACTCTCACCCGACGCCATGGCCACTCTACCGTCTAACGACGCCGCGACTTTTAGCGTGATCTGCCCCCAGCCCCGTCGCATACGGTGCAAGAACCCCGCTAAGTGCTGCTCGGCCTGATCCGCCAACAAACCCACCTCAACGACGATACCCGCCGCCTGCAGCAAAGCGATGCCTTGTCCTGATACGCTGGGGTTAGGGTCTTCGATAGCCACCACCACGCGCGCCACACCGGCATCGATCAAGGACTGGGCGCAGGGGCCTGTGTGGCCTTGGTGACTGCAGGGCTCGAGCGTGACATAGGCGGTAGATCCTTGTGCATCGACGGCGCTTTGCAGTGCCATGACCTCTGCATGCGCTTGACCCACCGGCTGAGTGTAGCCTGATCCAACCACCTCACCATCGCGCGCAAGAACACAGCCAACAGCGGGATTCGGGGCAGCCCAGAAACGCGCCTGCCTTCCTAGCTCGATCGCGCGTTCCATCAGCGCACGATCGGCTGACTCAGTCACAAATTTTCGCCTTTTTGCGGCTCAGCCTCTAGCGATTCAATCGCATCACGAAACTCAGCAAGATCTTGAAAGCTGCGATAGACCGACGCAAATCGAACATACGCCACATGATCCAACACTTTGAGTGAGCTCATGACTTGCTCGCCCACCTTTAAAGATTGGATCTCACGTTCGCCCGTAGCGCGTAAGCGATGTTTAATTTGATCGATTTCCGCTTCGATATTCTCGACCGACACGGGGCGTTTTTCGAGTGCCCGCAGTAGCCCGGAACGCAGTTTTTCCTCGTCGAAAGGCTCTCGGCTGCCATCCTGCTTGATGACCCTCGGCAAGACCAGTTCAGCCACCTCGTAACTGGTAAAGCGCTCAGCACAACTGAGGCACTCTCGCCGACGACGCACCTGCGCCCCCTCGGCGACTAACCGGGAATCAATCACCTTCGTCTCGTCGGTGCTACAAAAAGGACAGTGCATACGATCGACAGCGCCTCAGGCGGCGCTGCTCCTGTTAGCGAGCGTAAACCGGCAACTCTGCACACAATGCCTTGACTTGCTCGCGCACTGCGGGAATCACCTCGGCAGTATTGCCGCTCTCAAGCGAGGCCAAGACATCACAGATCCAGCCGGTCAGTTGCTCCGTTTCGGCAACACCAAAACCACGCGTCGTAATAGCCGGGGTGCCCAGTCGCAACCCCGAGGTCACGAAGGGAGAACGCGGATCGTTGGGTACCGCGTTCTTATTGACCGTAATAAACGCCTCGCCTAGGGCGGCATCGGCGTCCTTACCGGTGTAGTCTTTGCCGATCAAATCGAGCAACATCAAATGATTATCAGTGCCACCCGACACAATTTTGTGCCCCCTCTCGACAAAAGTAGCCGCCATCGCTTGAGCATTACAAATAACCTGCTTTTGGTAATCAATAAACTCAGGCGCCATCGCTTCTTTGAAGGCAACGGCCTTGGCCGCAATCACATGCATTAACGGCCCGCCTTGCGCACCGGGAAAAATGGCCGAATTAAACTGCTTCTCCAGCGCTTCATTACTGCGCGCCAAAATCAGTCCCGAACGCGGACCACGCAAGGTCTTATGGGTGGTGGTGGTCACGACATCGGCGTGCGGGATGGGACTCGGATACACCCCCGCCGCAACCAATCCGGCAACGTGCGCCATATCAACCAGTAGATAAGCACCTACTTCGTCGGCAATTTCGCGAAAAATCGACCAGTCTAACGTCCGACTATAAGCCGAAAACCCGCCAATAATCAGTTTGGGTTGATGGCTACGGGCCAGATCCCGCACGACGTCGTAGTCGATTAGGCCAGTGCTATGGTCAATACCGTACTGGACGGCGTTATAGATCTTGCCCGAAAAATTAACCGACGCGCCGTGGGTTAAATGTCCTCCGTCCGCAAGGCTCATGCCGAGCACCGTATCACCGGGCTTCAGCAGCGCTTGAAACACGGCGATGTTCGCGCTGGAACCGGAATGCGGTTGAACATTGGCAAAGTCGGCACCAAACAAGGCTTTAGCGCGCTCGATGGCCAGCGTCTCCGCCTGATCAACAAACTCGCAGCCGCCGTAATATCGCTTACCCGGATACCCTTCTGCGTACTTATTGGTTAACACAGAACCCTGTGCCTCCAGCACCCTTGGGCTGCAGTAGTTCTCTGATGCGATGAGCTCGATATGCTCTTCCTGACGCACCGTCTCAGCATGCATCGCCGACCAGAGCTCGGTATCAAAGGCTTCGATGGTCTGTGCGTCGCGATCAAGATATTGCGACAAGTGCGTAGCGGCTTGATTCATAATGTGATCCTACAGGTTAGGTGGGAGCAGACTTGCTCCCATTGTGGCGCGATAAAGTAGAATGTTAGCGGAACGCGACGCAGGCGTCAGGATTTTGTGGAGAAAGCCTCCACAAATACCGCTGTCTGCAGCTTTAAGCAAATTGATTCATCCCAAGGGGCAATATTGTGCGCATCAGTATATTCGGCAGTGGCTATGTAGGCTTAGTGCAGGCGGCCGTCTTCTCCGAAGTGGGCCACGATGTGATCTGCATGGACATCGACCAAGACAGAATTGCCCGCATTCAGAAGGGCGATATCCCCTTCTTTGAGCCAGGGCTCGGTGCGTTACTGCAAACGGGGCTCGCGCAGCAGCGGCTGCGCTTCACCGGCGACAGCCAGGACGCCATCGAACATAGCGATTACCTGTTTATCTGTGTAGGGACCCCCTCCTCACCCGATGGCAGTGCTGATTTGCAGGCGGTCATGGCCGTCGCCACTGAAATTGCGCGCCATATGACGAGCCGCAAGGTGATCGTCAATAAATCCACGGTGCCCGTTGGTACGGCTGATCAGGTACACACCTGCATTGCCGAGGGGCTCTCCGCTAGGCAATCCAGCGTTCCTTTTGAAGTTTGCTCCAACCCGGAATTTCTCAAGGAGGGATCTGCGCTAGCCGATGCGTTAAAACCAGATCGGATTATTGTCGGGGCACGATCTGACGAAACCGTGTCTGAGTTCCGTCGGCTCTATGAAGCCTTCAACCGAAACCATGACCGGATGATGTTTATGGATCCACGCAGTGCGGAGCTGACGAAATATGCTGCCAACGCCATGCTGGCGACCAAAATCAGCTTTATTAACGAAATAGCCAATATCGCCGAAGCCGTGGGGGCTGACATCGAATCAGTTCGACAAGGAATGGGTTCCGACTCCCGCATTGGATTTCAATTTATCTATCCTGGCATGGGCTATGGTGGCTCTTGTTTTCCCAAAGATGTCCGAGCACTGGATCACCTCGCCAAAGAACACAGCACTGGCGCGCAACTGCTGTCTGCCGTGCACGCGACGAATGAGCGCCAAAAGCAAAAACTGTCTGATCATATTCTCGCGCGACTAGGACCGAATCTCACCGGTCGAACCGTGGCCGTATGGGGGCTCTCTTTCAAACCCAATACCGATGATATGCGTGAGGCGCCCAGTCGCGTTTTAATTGAAGCGGTCTGGGCAGCGGGAGGCCGGGTAGTGGCGTTTGATCCTGAAGCGATGGACGCCTGCAAGGCAATCTATGGTGAGCGTGACGATATGGCATATGCCCTGACCAAGGAGGCGGCACTCGATGGCGCCGATTGTCTTGCCATTTGTACCGAATGGAAGGCATTCCGCTCGCCTGACTTTGAGGGCATTAAGCAACGACTCGTCTCTCCTCTTATTTTCGACGGTCGAAACCTCTACGATCCCCACTTCATGGCAGCACTACAGATCGAGTATTACGGTATTGGTCGGGGCTGCTCAATAGAATCGTCAGACTGACCCAGACACCTCGCACCGTTGCACCGACTCAGCGCTCCCCTTAAACGCCCGCATCCTTCGCGGCGGGCGTGGTCTCGACGTCTTGGCGGTGA
>CAJQKG010000117.1 GCA_905478845.1 uncultured Luminiphilus sp. | reverse complement strand
CTCTCAAGCCTAGGGATCTAACCAATTGGCCAAGGTCTCGGTGTGCCCATCAATACCTATCGTCTGACCTGAGATCATTTGGCCACCAGGTCCCACCAGGAAGCAAACCATGGCCGCAATATCCTCCGCACTCGCAAACGCACGCAAGGAGCTTTGGCGCAAATAGAGGTTCCGTATCGCCTCCGGATCAACGCCACGCTCGGCTGCATCTCGCGAGATAACCCGATCGATCCTCTCGCCGCCAACACTCCCCGGGCACAATGCATTCACCCGAATATTCCATGGACCTAATTCCATCGCCCACGTTTGCGCGAGGCCAATCGCTGCCCACTTGGCCGCCACATAGGGCGACCTCAGTGGGCAACCGTACCGACCCGCGCTAGAGGACATATTCAGAATGACGCCGCCGCTCTGCGCCTTCATGAACGGAATCACCAAACGCGTGACATAAAAAGCACTGTTCAGGTCGGTATTAATGGTCTGCTGCCAGCTCGCCACATCGATCTCTTCAACGGGCTGCTGGGGACCCGCGATGCCGGCATTATTAATCAAGATATCGATGCGCTTCCTGGATTCCATGAGCTGACTCCAGGCCGCTGCTACCTGCTGGGCATCAGATACATCACACAGCACCGCTGTCTGATCGCCAAATTCGGATTGGAACGCTGCCACGGCCGCGGCATCGATATCCAGGGTCAACACAGCGTAGCCCGCCGCTGACAACGCACGCGCGCACGCTAACCCAATGCCTGAGGCACCCGCCGTAATGAGCGCAATCGGTTGATCTGCCATCGTCTCACCTCACCCTCTTTTGGTATCAATCACTCGCTGGGTGCGATTGAGTGACCGCTCCCGCGCTCGGTCACGCAGCCAATGAACCGTGTCGCGTCACCAATGGTTATCGAGCAGGATGGTCTTCATGCAATGATTTTAATAACGCCCATCCCGACAACCAAAAAGTGAAGGTCAGGGGTAAAGACACCACCAAGGTGGCGGTTTGTGCCTCTTTAATGCCACCGGCATACATGAGTCCGATCGGTAATATCGCAATCGCAATCGCCCAAAAAACACGATGCCATCGAGGGGGATCTTCTGAAGCGCCCAATGATTGCGTCGCAGTGGCTGCCAGCGTGTAAGACGCGCTGTCATAGGTTGTTGCGACAAAAATGACCGCGACGACGGCAAATATACCAATAATGAGGGCCGCCATAGGCAACGTATTCAGGCCTGCCACGACGGCGGCATTTCCCCCCGACGATTGCATAATGCCCACCACATCCAGCTCCCCGCTTAATTGCAGACCCAGACTATGATTACCCAGCACAAGGAAAAATAACCAAACGCCCAGCGAACCCAGCAGCAACATGCCAACGACAACCTCTCTGATCGTCCGGCCACGCGAAATTCGGGTCACAAACAGACCCACAAATGGCCCGTAGGCGATCCACCAAGCCCAGTAAAAAACCGTCCAGTCGCCCACAAATCCGGTGTTATCAATCGGATCTGTCCAGAAGGTCATGGCGAGGGTGTTCTGGAATAAAAACCCTAACGAGTTGACGGCCATTTCTAATAGGAACAGGGTGTCGCTGGCCAGTAATACGGTTACCAGAAACAATAGTGCCAAGACAATATTGAAGTTACTGAGCCGTCGAATGCCCTCTTGGAGGCCCAGCCAAACACTTCCCGCGAACACCACAACGCAGATCGCAACCACCACTAGCTCGAGCGCAAAATTAGCGGGTATTCCCACAAGTCGCTCGATAAACGCCGCAATCAGAGGCGTCGAAAAACCCAGCGAGCTCCCCGCACCCCCAATCAAAGCGACCATAAAGAAGCTGTCCATCAATCGCGCCAGTACAGAGGTTTCTCGCCCTTTTAACCAGTAGTGCGCAGAGAGGCTGTATTTTAACTGTGGGATTCGCCGCACATAAAACGGATAGGCAATGGCCAGTGTCGGTAAACAATAAAGGGCCCACGCGACAAAGCCCCAATGATGCAGTCCATAGGATGATGACCACAAATAAGCCTCGTGAGAAAAGGGCTCCGCTCTAAACGGCGGCGCCTGCACATAGTAGGCCCACTCGATGCCACTCCAATACATCAAACCCGCGCCAATGCCTGCGGCAAACAGCATCGAAATCCAACTCACCGTACTGAATTCCGGCTCGCCGTCACCTAGCCTAATTTTGCCGAAACGGCTCATGCCAATATATAAAACGATCGCAAGCGCGGCAGCGCCGGTAAGAATATAAAACCAACCGAACGTGTCAGCAATCCACGCATAGGCGGCTTTAAGAACGGCCGCACTTTGCTCGGGAAACACAAGTAACGGTATCGACATGCACAACAGTACAACAACCGTAATGGCAAAATTGACTCGATCGACTTGCTGCGGCAAAGGCCTAACTCTCTTTTATTGTGGTCACTGAGATTTAAATCTGAGCATAGCGAAACACCGTCACCTGCATCGAAACCAAATCAGCGTGAAATGACAGTAGCACCTTCAGCGATAAATGACCTGACTTTATTGATGTGGGCGGAGCTGCCAATCGTTTCAGATAACGGGCGAACATCACGAAAAAAAGAATTTTTATACTCCCGCCCTTTTACACCGGGTCATGTTCGGTTCATCACAAGCCTGAACCGCTCATGTCAGGCGACGCGCACTCAGCGGCTCGCCGGGTTAGCGCACAGTGACGCCAAAACACTGCGACGCCCTTGAAAGGGTCTCCGGCCATGCATCACCCGATCATTGTCAATCAGGGCCACATCACCCGTCTGCCAGTTGAGGTCAAAAGACAGTTCATAAGCGATCTCGGTGGCCGCCTTGAGATCTTCCTCATCAATCGGTGACCCATCGCCATATGTCACAGATCGGCTCTGTTCATTACGTTGATCCTGCCAACCACAAAAAGCGGCAATCAGTTGGTTAAAGAACACCTCCTGACCCGTTGAGGCGTGACGAATCAGAGGCAATGCCGGCGTGGTAACCGCGAGACACTCCTCAGGCAGCCACTGCCACTGATAATCGAGTGACGCCAATCTCGCCTCGGCAGCCTCCCTCGATTCAACACCCAGCGTGTCTCGCCAACTTCGACCTTGCCCCGAGGCTTGATCTGCAGCGGCCGGCATGACGAGGGAATAACAGGCGCCTTGTTGCCGGCACCGTTCAATGAAGCGCGGTAGTCTCGCCTGCAATCTTTGCAATAACACGTCGGAGCGACATAACGGTGTTGCGCCGCCGACTTTAGCTGCCTGTTCACAGCAAAAAAATAAATAGCGAGGGAAAAGCGGTGTCTGCGCCATCTCGTGATGCAGAAAAATCTCCACGTCGCACGGCGCCTCGTTGGCGGTGAAAACGCGGGGGGTTCGATTTCGTCTTACCGCATTCGACAGGGACTCGTCATACGGGAAATTTTCAAGACCAAAAGACGCGACAAAGCGATCGAAACGCTGATCACCAGAGACACCACAACCGCGAAAAACAATAGCACCATGGAGCGCGAGCAGAGCCATCAGCGCCTCGCGCTCCTGAGCGATCTCGTCGAAATTGATCTCCTCATGGGCCGGCGTCAACACAAGAGGAAACGCTGAATCAGTATGGCGTTGCTGCAGCGCAATGGGTTGTGGAGTAAATAAGGGCATCCTGAGTTTACCGTGCTGTTCAATCACCATCAGTCATAGATAGGATAAAAACAGCCGAATGCCTCCTCGCAAAAATGGCCGGGGTCGTTAAACCGTCTGTCACAGTTCAGCGCAGAGATGGCTAACATTTCCTCGTCGGTTAATTCAAAGTCGAACAAGGCTTTGTTTTCCTTCAACCGCGCGGGCTGACTGGTCTTTGGAATCACCGCGGTCCCACGTTGAATCCCCCATCGGAGAACGACTTGTGCGGGCGTCCGATCCAGCCTCTTTGCGGCGGATTGAACCACCGCTTGCTCAAGAACCGACTCGCCGATTGCTGCCATGCTCAGCTCCAGATACGACAGTGCACCCAGCGGTGAGAACGCGGTAACCGTAATCCCATACTGCGTTGCGGCGCGCAGTAGCCGAGCCTGCGTCAGATAAGGGTGAGCTTCGATCTGCAACATCGCCGGTTTAATCTTGGCGTAAGCCATCAAGTCATGGAGTAACCCAGTATTGTAATTACAAACACCAATTTCTTTGACGAGGCCCGCCTCAACCAGTGCTTCCATGGCACCCCAGGTGTCTGCGAGCGGCACCGCATCAGGCTTCATTTTAGGTGTCTCTGCCTCTGGGTCGGCTAGCCACTCTGGCGGGTAGCGCGTCGCGAAGTCGACATACTCGAGGGCAATCGGGAAATGAATCAGATATAAATCCAGCTCGCTCAGCCCCAAATCTTTCAGGGTGCGTTCACAGGCGGATCGAACGTGCTCTGGCCGGTGATACGTATTCCAAAGCTTGGAAGTCACCCACAGGGACTCGCGATCAACCAATCCTTGCTGCAACGCCAAGCGGATCCCCTCGCCGACCTCTGCTTCATTGCCGTAATCGGCAGCGCTGTCGAGATGACGGTAACCCGCTTCAATCGCGCTCCGGACCATTTCAGGGGTGTCCTCACGCGCAATTTTCCATAAGCCTAACCCGACTGCAGGCATCTCTCCTTTGCCCACCTGTACCTTCGCTACCACGCGCCTCTCCTTCTAAACCAAATTGCTGTTAAACACATTGAGTCATCGGCCATCGAGCAAGACATAACTAATCAACCTGATGGCCCTCAAAAAAATCTCCCGCCCCTTCTTGCGCACAGAAGGCCGCAACCTCCACCGCTTGGCCCATCGCTAAGGAGTGTTGGGCCGCACTGGCCACAATCAGGGACCAGAGTGCCTGCTGCGGCGTCGCGGCGTCTACTGTTTCTCCCGCCAACTGTTGGTGAAAGGCGATATGTTCAAAAAAGGTGGCGCCGTAATGCCCTGTTTCTTCGATCCAAGGCGGATAACCCACGCCTTGAGGTCGATACGCTGGGTGTCCCGGTACCTCTACCTGTAGTCTTGCCTCAGAGGGCGTATCAGGGTGAAAGCTGGCTTGTTCGCTAGCCACTAATCGACCGCACTCCCCCACTACCACCAACTCTTCATACAGCTCCTGGCAAAACATATTGAGGGTAAAGCTGGCGCGGATACCGTTGTCGTAATCAATGATCACCATCGCATGATCATCAATATCAGAGAGCTCACCCTGCCACTCAAAATCGAGAAAATTCACGCCTCGGCCGCCGCTGGCATAAACCTTTTTAGGGCGTGATGCCGCGATGACATTCATCAGGTCAAAGTAATGGCAGCATTTCTCAACCAACGTTCCCCCAGAATGTCGATTGAACTTGTTCCACTGATTCACCTTGTCGAGAAAGGGCGGTCGGTACTCGGACATCGCAATAGTCTTCACCGCACCAAGAGATGCCTGCGCCTGAATCTCGAACAACGCCTCCACATACTGTGCCTTGAAACGATATTGCATGCCTAACTGAATAACACTCGGGTAACTGCGAGCCAGACGAACCATCTCCATCGCGTCAGTGAGTGTCGTCGCCATGGGTTTCTCTAGCAAAATAGGTTTGCCCGATTCGCACACGATTTGCAGGGTTTCATAGTGCGTATGGTTTGGTGAGCAAATCACGATCGCATCGACGGCACTGTCTAGGCATGCCTCTCGCAGATCGGCGTAAACCTGAAGCGGTCGGCTTGACAACAGGGCCCAGTCAGACTGTGCCCAATCAATGCTGCCGTCGAAAGGATCGACGACGCCCTGTACCTCGGCCCAACCGAGTCGCTGGCTGACACGCAGATGTTCGCGGCCCATCATTCCCGCACCAACGATGAGGAGCCTGGGCTTGTCCTCTTGAGTGCGGTAGGGATTTTCTGGCGTGAGTGAGGCGACGTTATCCGCTATACGGCCCCATAAGGGCGCTTTAGAATCGTCCATCAGTTCGCCTCCAGTTCACGATGCAGGCGACGATACCACCAGAGCCATAGCAATCCGTTCAGCGCTGCCAAACTCAGTAAGATGTCGCCGAAATAAATGGAGCCCCCTGCGACTAACCCCAATGGCGAAAAGATGACGTAAAGGGCAAGAACACAGGACAGTAGCGTCACCGCACAGGGCTTCCCATACGCCCAAGGGGTGAGGTCTACCATGGCTTCCAGCGGCAATGGAGTCGGACCCAGTCGCGGTCGCCATAGCCCCACACCCAGCATCATGATCACTTCAATGACAAATAGGATCGCATACAGATGCAGAAAATGTATCGGCAGTAGCTCTTTGAACAAAAATTGGAATAGGCCATAAGCCATGATATGAAACACGATCACCAACTTGGCGGCACTCGCGGGAACGCGTTGGGTGAACAAGCCGACAATCACAATGGCAATCATCGGGATATTGTAAAAGCCGGTGAAGATGCGAATGATCTGCCAGAGGCCATCGGGGGCAAACTGCAATAATGGCGCGACGATCAAAGAGAAAACGGTGATGGCTAATCCGACTCGCTTAGCCATCCTCACTAACGCCGCGTCGGTGACCGGCTTACCCACCCATGGCTGATAAACGTCAATACAAAAAAGGGTGGCGGCGCTATTGATCAGTGAATTAAAGGAGCTGAGTACAGCGCCCAATAGCACCGCCAGGAAAAACCCGGTGGCATAAACGGGCAAGACATCCCTCACCAATTGCGGGTAGGCGAGATCAATGGGGTGCAGCTCGGGTCCGTATAGGTGGTAGGCAATGACGCCCGGTATCATCATGAGCAGGGGTACTAGGACCTTAAAAAAACCCGACAGCAACACCCCCTTTTGTCCCTCTGCAAGACTGCGAGCGGCGAGCGTGCGTTGAATCACATATTGATTAGTACACCAGTAAAATAAATTGGCCAATATCATCCCAGTGAACAGCGTGGCAAAGGGCGTCGGATCAGATGGCCCACCAATCGCATTGAGTTTGTCTGTGTTGGTGGTGAGCACCGTGTTCAACCCCTGACCCACACTGCCCTCCCCCAAGACTTGCAAACCAAGGTAGGGAACTGCTAGCCCTACGAGTAACAACCCCACCCCATTTAAGGTGTCGGAGACTGCCACGGCCCTGAGGCCACCGAGGATGGCATAAGAAGACCCTAACAAGCCGATGACCACGATGGTCATCACCAATGAAACCGAATAACTCAGGTTCAGTAACGCAGGAATATCGAATAGCTTGATGACGGCGATCGATCCGGCGTAGAGCACGCTCGGGATGGTCACCAGACCATAACCCAGCATGAACAGTATGACGGTCATCCGTCTGACTCCCTCATCAAATCGGGTACTGAGAAATTCAGGGAGTGTCGTAAAGGCTCCCGCGAGATAACGGGGTAGGAAAATAAAGGCCATCAACACCGTGGCGATGGCTGCCGTGACCTCCCAGCCCATGCTACTGAGGTTATAGCCATAAGCGGAGCCATTGAGCCCAATCAACTGCTCAGCCGACAAATTGGTCAGTAGCAGCGACCCGGCAATAAAGGTTGCACCCAGCCCACGGCCCGCCAAAAAGTAGCCTGTGCCCGTATCGACCGTACCGCGCGTCTTGAACCAAGAAACGGCAGCCACTAGAGACATGAAGCCGACGCAGCTGACAACAGTTATCAACAAATCAAAGGCAGTCATCACAGCGGCACTATTAATGGCATGGCGTTAGGGTACGCACCCGTCCGTCTCCCAGCAATCTCCCCAAAGGGTGGATCCGCTCTGACATCACCCAAGATCGCATTGCTCAACTGAGATCGCCCCGACCGCGGCAAGCGCCCTACCATCCCAACAGGTGATGTGGATCGTCAAATCAGCCGGGCACTTACCGTTGGTTGATATCCGTCAGGCAGGCAAGTATAACGATCCAGAGATTGTTATTACGTCACTGTCACTCACGATCCACCCAACTGAGCACGCCGACCATGACACACACTGTACTGCTCCTTGATGGCGGCTTAGGTCAGGAACTGATCCGCCGCAGCCCCGATCCCGCTCACCACCACTGGTCCTTGCAGGTCATGCTAGAAGAGCCCGATTTAGTCTCGGAGGTCCATCGCGATTTCTGCCTCGCTGGCGCGCAAATTGCATGCCTCAATACCTATGCGGTCACCCGCGCGCGCTTAGCACGTGGAGAGGGATTAGCACCGCTAGCAACACACCTGAATCGCGCGCGGGAATTAGCGCAAAAGGGCATCGAAGCCGCAAACGCGCCCGATACCGCGCTGATCAGTTCTCTACCCCCACTGGTAGCCAGCTACCGTGCCGATACACAGCTGCCGTTTGAACAAATGGTCGATGAGTACCGAGAACTGATTGCGCTACAAATGGACTCTGTCGATGGCTTCATTGCCGAGACGATTCCCTCGATCGCTGAAGCCAAGGCCGTACTGACTGCAGCGGCGCAATCCGACACCCGCATTGTGCTTGGATTAACGGTTACTGACGATAATGGCCTGCTACTTCGTTCAGGAGAGTCCCTCTCCGATACGATCGAAGCGATTGCTGATTGGCATCCTTTGGCAGTGGTCATCAACTGCTCAAAGCCTGAGGCGGTCTCCCAAGCACTTCCTGTCCTAGCTCAGGCGGGCTGTCCATTTGGCGCCTATGCGAATGGCTTCACCGCCATTGATGCACTGGAACCCGGTGGCGTGGTGGACGTGCTGGAGGCGAGAAATGACCTCAACCCCGATCAGTACGCGCTGTTCGCAGCGCAATGGCTCGACATGGGCGCCACGATTATTGGCGGCTGTTGCGAAGTAGGCCCGGCACATATTTCGGCCTTGCACCGCCTGATCAACGAACGTGGTCTCACTCAAGCGGGCTGGCAGGCACTCACCTCGGAGTAAAAACGCCCACAGACCACTTGGCAACATGGCCATATCAAAGTGTTACTGAGACGCCATTTAAAGCGATGAGGGCTGGTATTACTCAGTCCGTTTAGCACGGCAAATCAGTGTCATTTTGGGTGCTTTTACTGGTCCCGTTCTCTCCGCCAAAAATTCACAAATTTGTGACTTGCAGGCTAACTTTTTTTAGGCAGAATGCGCGCCTGTCTCGCACACTGAAATCAGTCCCATGAGCACGCTTAAACCGGTATCTTCTCTCCTTTTCACGACGGCTTTCTTGCTGGCGGGACACGGCCTGCATATGACCTTTTTGCCGCTGCGTGCCAGCGAGTTAGGCATGTCGCAAACCCTGATAGGATTGAGTGGCTCAGCCTACTTTGCCGGCTTTATGACCGGTGCCCTACTGATACCACCGGTTATTGCACGGGTAGGGCACATTCGCAGCTTTACGGCCCTGATGGCGATTTTTCTCTGCAGCTTTCTTTTCTTGAGCCTGTTCGATCATGCTTTTTTCTGGATTTCTATCCGCTTTATCCTTGGGTCCGTAATGTGTGGCGCCTATACCGTCATCGAAAGTTGGCTGACCGAGCAAACCGACACCAGCCGGCACGGTCGGATCCTGGCGGTCTATACGGCTATTGTTCTGAGCTCAATGGCAGTAGGCCAGTATTTGCTGGGCTTGGCAGAAACGAACCCGCTTTACCCCTTTATATTGGTCTCGCTGCTGGTCGGTTGCGCCATCGTACCCGTGAGCCTGACGCGATCACTAGCGCCAGTCCCCGTGCCCGCCACGCGCTTTAGTTTTTCTAAGCTCTATCGACGCTCGCACACCGCCTTCGCGGGCGGATTGGGGTCAGGCGTGATTACCGGCAGTTTTTGGGCGCTAGGCGCTATCTATGTGCTCGCGCAAACAAACGATCCGTCTTTTGTTCCCGCTTTTATTGCCGCCAATATCATCGGCGGTGCGCTCGCGCAGTATCCCATTGGGATGGCGTCCGACAGGATTGACCGACGTTTTGTCCTGTCAGCGCTGTGTGCCGCCAGCGGCCTCTCTGCTTTTGGCCTCCTCTACGCTGAGACACAGCAGGAATTGCTGTTGGGCGCCTTTGCCTTTGGTGCCGCGGCGAACTCTCTGTACGCGATTTCCCTCGCCAAAGCGGCCGATAATTCGAAGCGAGACGAGTTTGTGACCCTGGGATCCTCGGTGTTACTGCTCTGTGCACTGGGCTCTGCAGGCGGCTCATTTGTCATTGGCTGGGCAATGCGGCTCATGGGTAATGAAGCACTTTTTGGTCTATTGGGATGCGCCAGTGTTGCCACCGGGATTTTCATTGCCTTTCAGCCACCGGGGAAAACCTCAGTCGGCATCGACGATCAGAGTGCTTTTATTGCCTCAACCTCTGCAATGGCTCCCGCAGCCTTTGAACAAGATCCGCGTTCCGGCGATGAGCCCGAGTCAACCGTCGAACCGACCTCTGAGCAAGACTATGACCCCTCGGTCGAACTCGTACTGACTGAGGCAACCACTTAGCCCTTTTGGCCGAGATGGGTTAGCAGAGCGGGCGCGAAAAGGCAGGTCGGACCAAAGGGCCGTGCTGGCGATTCACTAGCACGCACTAGGCGGATATCTGCATCGATAAACAACGATCAGAAATCAGTTTTTTCGCTTTGCTTCTGGACTGTTCGGCGGCACAATCAGCGCGAAAATTGACACGCTAGCCACGACCATCACCGCCGCAGCGAGCGGCACAAATAGCCGCATTAAACCCACGGCTATGGGAGCAAAGACCATGACTCATCCTGCGATCACCATTGGGCCCCGAGTCCGCAAGTCACCGTTTTACGATGCCACTATCAAGGCAGGCGCCAAGGCGTTTACCATTTACAACCACATGTTCATGCCAACCAGCTACGGCGACACTGACGCCGAGTATTGGGCCATCGTAGAAGGCGTTTCATTATGGGATGTTTCTGCGGAACGGCAGGTAGAAATCATCGGTCCAGACGCATTGGCCCTGACGCAAATCCTGACGCCGCGAGATGTCGAGCAGTGCCCTATTCACCGAGCACGCTACGTGGTCTTTGTCGACGACAATGGTGGCATCATCAACGATGCGGTGCTGTATCGTCACGCAGAGAATCATTTTTGGTTATCCCCAGGTGATGGCGATGTTCTGCTCTGGGCAAAAGGCGTTGCGTCGCAAAGTGGACTCAATGTGACCGTCAGAGAGCCCGACGCGTCTCCCTTACAACTACAAGGGCCTCTGGCGCCTCGTGTGGCACATAAGTTGTTCGGTGATCTCGCAATCGAAATGGGTTACTACCATTTTACCCACACGTCCGTCGGCGACATTCCGGTGGTATTGAGCCGAACTGGGTGGAGCGGGGAATTAGGTTACGAAATTATCTTACTCGATAGTCATCGCGGCACAGAGCTGTGGGATCGATGCATGGAAGCAGGCGCGGAGTATGACATTCAACCAGCCTGCCCCTCACTAGCGCGCAGCGTCGAAGGCGGCCTGCTGTCTTATTGCAGCGATATCACGCTGGACGACAATCCTTTTACGATTGGCATGGATCGGTTGCTCGATATCGACAAGCCGCAGGACTATGTCGGTAAGAGCGCCTTACAGGCCATCGCCAAAACCGGCCCTGAAAGACGGCTCGTTGGCGCTAACTTCCAAGGAGAACCTGTTCGGCCGAATGCCCATTTCATGCCGATCAAGGTTGACGAGACTGTCGTGGGGCATGTGACGCGCTACGTTTATTCTCCGCGGCTGGCGCATAATATTGCGCTAGTCAATGTACCCAGTGCCTTAGCCACGCCGGGTACGATTATATGGTTAGATGCGGGGGATGGCTGGCGAGAAGCGGAGATTACGGCACTGCCGTGGATACCTGCCGAAAAAGTCATCCCCAGCTTTGCGTAACAGCGGCTCGCTAGCGTTACCCCTACGCTAAAGCCTCGCAAGGGATGAACGACGTCGTATACTGGCGCGTAAAGACCCTGATGGTGGAGCAAGGAGAGCGGTGATGTCCAAACAGCAACTAGGCAGTGATTACCCAGAGGCAACACGCAAAGTCGATCGTAGCGTGCTGGGCTTTTTCAGTATCGCAGAGCGCATCCTGCTGGTCATTATTAGTCTATTGACCATGCTTGCGGTGGCAATGGAGCTGATCCACTTTGCAGAGTCAGGTCGCGTTCGACTCGCAGATCTCCTGCTGCTTTTCATCTATCTCGAAGTCATTGGGATGGCCTACGCGTATTACGCGACCCATAGTGTGCCGGTGACATTACCTGTGCTCATTGCTATTACCGGTATTACCCGTCTCATTATTCTGCAAGGTAAAGAAGCCGAGCCCAGCAAGTTGCTCTTTGAGGCCGGCGCAGTGCTGTTATTAGCATTGTCGTTAGCGATTCTGAGCTGGGCATCCCAGCGCACCTCGACGCTTAATTTAGGGGAGGATCTGAGCGACTAACGTGATCAGTGCTTAAAATAAACGGTGTTCGCCTCGCTCAGGCACGGACTCATCTCCCGATAAGATCCTTTGATAAAACGCGGCCAACGTATCGTTACCGAACTCTGGTGTAGCGTCAGCGTCGTAACACTGATGGTCGTGATCCCAGCACAGCATCGACTCCGTCGCATAAAACTTGGCAATACGGAGAAACTCTACCCGCTTCGCAAAACGGGGTGACAAACCCGCCAGCGGCGTCAGCACCCATCGAAACCAGTCGAACATGCGCGGGGGAAGCGATCGCGTCTTAAGCGGCACATTGGCCGCCTCGCAGAGCATTGCGGCTTGCGCTGCCGGCGCTATCGCAGGCCCGGGACCCCCAATGGGAAGCACCACAGTGCCCTCGCGGTGCTCATCGAGCTGATTAACGATGAAGCGAGCCAGATCACGGTCCGAAATCGGTTTGCAAGCGGTCAGCTCGCCGTTCCCAAACAGCAGAAAAGGCTTACCCGCCTTGACCCGATCGATCTGACCCACCAAGGATCTGAAGAAGGCGGTCGCACGGACAATCGTGCCCGGTACCGGTGAATCATGAAGCAGGCGCTCAAACCGCAATTTTTCTCTCTGAAATGCCAGGCGCGGTTTCTGTACACAAATCGCTGAAAGCAATACAAAATGACCGACGTTATGGCGCTCAGCACAGTCGAGCAGCCGCCTATTAGCGTCGTAATCCACCTTGTGAGCATCGTCCGGCGCGCCGTTGCGGCTAGCTAAACACGAAATCACCGCATCGACTGCGGGGATCTGCTCGCTCCAATCAGCGTCCTCGGCAACATCGGCTTCAACAACCGTCACCACCGTCCGTATCGATTCGGGTAATGACCGTCCCGGGCGGACCAGTGCCACCACATCGACATGGCGCGCCACCAGTTCTCGCAGAACCGCTGCTCCCATGTAACCCGTAGCACCTGCCACTAACACCCGCATCGTTTTGCCTCACCGCCCATGATTTCACCGTAG
>CAJQKG010000116.1 GCA_905478845.1 uncultured Luminiphilus sp. | reverse complement strand
CATTGGCCGCGCACCTGGCACTGATGGCGTCACCATGCAGGCCCTGCGTCGCAATCTTGCCGGCAGTGTCGAGGACTTTCCCCGAGATGTGATGGAGCTTCAGCATTACCTCAAACCCATTCAGCCAGGACAGCGAGTGAGCGCAACGCCAGGGGCCGGGACCGAAGTGCCGATCTGGATTTTGGGGTCGAGCCTATATGGCGCGCAACTCGCCGCGGCTCTCGGCATGCCGTTTGCCTTTGCCTCACATTTTGCGCCTAGCCAGCTTATGGCTGCGATCCAAACCTATCGCGAACAATTCAAGCCTTCAGAAACCCTCAAGGCGCCTTACGTCATGCTCGGTTTTAATTTGTGCGCCGCCGAGACCGATGCACACGCCCATTTTTTACGCTCGTCCTCGCTCCAGTCTTTTGTGAATCTCAGAAAGGGGGCACCCGGCCCGCTGCCAGCACCCATTGACGGGTTTGAAGCGAGTTTGACACTCGCTGAGCAGCAGATGGTTGAGGCGATTGGCCAATGCTCAGCGGTTGGCAATTTGGATACCGTTCAGTCGCAAATCGGCGACTTTGTTGCCCAGACGGGAGCGGATGAACTGATGTTGGTCTCGTCGATCTTTGATCCAGAGCAGCGATTGAAGAGCTACGAGCTCGGTGCGGTCGCGATGCAGAATCTGGCGCAGGCTAATACACCCCGCCGGGCCATGGGCTAGCTCATTTCGTGACATCACTCTGTGTTGTTGAGTAACGGCTAGTGGCGGCTCGTTTCCCCGACATTTTTTGCGTGCCGGAACTCATCAATAGTGCGATACCGGATGATGAAGGGGACAACACAAAGGCGTGTGTCTGCATGCGCTAGGTTTATGTCGTAGTAATTGAGTACGTAGGTAAAGCAGTTATGGCTAAAAAAATGGGCAAACCCACTCGCCAACCGACGCGAAAGCCAGGAGTAGAGCGTTATAAACGTATTATTGCGGCGGCGGAACAGTTGATTCTTGAAGCAGGGTCACTCGAGACGATCACGCTCGATGCGGTTGCCAAGCAAGCCGCTGTGCCACGCGTATCGCTCTATTACTTTTTTGCTTCGGTTGAGTCACTACTTGAGGCGCTTTATCAGCGCGGTATTCAGAAAATGGTCGCCGAATTGCCTCAGTCGCCTCGGGCCACCGATTGGCGCGAGATGATGGTGCTCTATATCGACGGCGTGCGCGATTTTTATCTTAACAACCGTGTGGAAATGATTCTCGCGCTGCTCCCGATATCACTTGTTGCTGTTAACGGAGTGAGCAGAGAGTTCGGTGGAACGCTTTTTAAATTGCTTCACCGGCAGGGCTTGGTGCGCAAGACACGCCAAATTGAAAGGGCCTGCGAAATGTGCTCAGAACTCGCAGATCTTGTCTGGCGTAAATCTCTTATTGAAAAAGGCACCCTCACTCCGGCTTATCATAAAGAAGCCAAGCGGGTTGTGATGGCCTATCTCGAAGTAGTGCTCGCAGACTGACGCGCAGTTTATTGCCAAGCAACCCGCTTCGAGCCTCAGTAGCCACTCGAGTCAGGCTTGCCGATTTGACTGCATGCGTAGATAGTGTAATGCCTCCATCGATTGTGAAGAGCGTGACATGTCGTATCAGTCATCAACACCGTTTATTAACGTCGAGCTTGACGCCAACTGCCTGACCATTGAGTTCAATCGGCCCGATGCCTTGAATGCGTTGCGCCCCGAGATGTTGTCTGAGGCGGCGCGATTAGTCGAGCAGGCCAATGCCGATGCCGATGTGATGGTGATCGTATTGCGCGGGGCGGGTAGGGCGTTTTCGGCAGGCGTAGACCTCAAGGTGTTGCAAGGCATCGAGCCTCAAGGCGGCATTATCGGTAATGTGTTTGATGAACCGGCGGCACAGCTGGCCGCGGCGATCCGGGACACCGGCGTGCCCGTGATTGCGCGCGCCGTGGGCGCCTGTTTTACCGGGGCGTTAGAAGTGGCCTTGCACTGTGACTTTGTCTACACCACCGATACCACGAAGTTTGGCGATACCCACACCAAATTCGGCCTTCGCCCCACCTGGGGAATGTCGCAAACGCTCTCGCGCGCAGTCGGACAGCGGCGCGCGCGTGAGTTGTCTTTTACCGCCAAAATATTCACGGGCGCTCAGGCGGCTGAGTGGGGCATTGCCAACGACAGTTTTGAAACGCCTGAGGCGCTTGATGACGCATTGGCAGCGACCTGTGCGCAAATCACCGCGAACAGCCCCGAGGCCGTGGCGGCCATGAAGGATTTGTATCGACTCGCCGAAAACGAGGAGGGCATCCGAGCCTCCTTGAAGGCAGAAACGTCATCTCAGTACAGCATCTCTGATACCGAGGAGCGGCTCTCAGCGTTCTGACTGATATGACTGTGTGTCCAAGACGAAGACTAGGACCAAGGCTAAGGCTCAGGCTCAGACCGGGGCGCGAACTACCTCCTCGCATTGCCTCCGTCTAGCCGTTTACCACCTAACGACCACCCGCATCTGAAACCATTACCGAGGACCAAGCATGTCAGACTCAGAGGGTTCTATCAGCGTCGAGCAGCGCGGTCATATCCTGTTGATCGGGCTGAACCGACCGGCAAAATACAATGGCTATACCCCAACCATGGCCAAGCAATTGGTTGAGGCCTTTACGCGACTAGACGAAAGCAATGAGCTTTTTGTCGGCGTGCTATTTGGCCACGGAGATCACTTTACTGCGGGGCTCGATCTGCCCAAGTGGACAGAACGCATGCAGCAGGAAAGCACTGTAGAGGAGGGCTTGGAGGCGCCGGTTGACCCCATGGCACTGGGCCGCGCTTGTCGCAAACCCATTATTACGGCGGTACAGGGCATTACTTTTACGTTTGGGGTCGAGATTGCGTTGGCCGGCGATATCGTGATCGCTGCAGATAATTGTCGCTTCTCTCAATTAGAGCCGGCTCGAGGTATTCATGCTACCGGTGGCGCAACCATCCGCTTCGTGCAGCGCGGTGGCTGGGGTAACGCCATGTACCACTTGCTCACCAGCGACGAGTTTGATGCGCAGGAGGCCTATCGGATTGGTTTCGTGCAGGAGGTCGTTCCGGCTGGCACGCAATTGGAGCGTGCGCTAGAAATCGCCGAGCTCATCGCGTCACAAGCCCCCCTAGCTGTTCAAGCCACCAAGGCCTCATCGAGACGCTACGTAGAGGAGGGGTTTGCTATCGCCGTTCGCGAACTCGGGCCGACGCAGCAGCGACTCTTGGCCAGTGAAGATGCCGACGAGGGCGTTCGTTCTTTTATAGAGCGGCGTAAGGCGGTGTTTAAGGGCGCCTAGTGGGTAAGCCGGCGAGCTGAGAGCGCCGACATCACACAGCTGATATGACACAGCCCATATGACACAGCGGGAGCGCTCAGCCCTTGCTTAAATGCTGTCGGTTATTTGTGGCGGTGGCACAGTAGCAGGCAACCGCTTTTGCCGATGGGTTCCCACCGAATTCCTTGATGGCTGATCTATTGGCTTCCTCGACGGTTTACTCGATGGCCTATTTAATTGCCCACTTGATGGCTTGCTCGATGACTTGCTCGATGACCCGCTCGTCGAGTTGCTGGATGTCTTTCTGACTGTTGCGGACCGTGAGTCGCCAATACGCCAGCGCCCTATTAATGCTGGTTTTGGTTGCAATGGCGCTGGCGACCTGATCACAATAGTCGCTGTCGTTTCTGAGGTTCCACTATGCCCGCGTTTTATCAAGAATGGTTTTATAAGGCCAAGCGCTCACTCACCGCCATGGTGATTACCAAACCTCAGCCCAAGGCCCTGACCTTCACCGGCGTCGATTCAGTCAAGGATCTCTGTCGGACCATTGGCCAGTTTGGCATCGCCAAAGTACTGATCGTGACCGACAAGCCGCTGGTTGAGCTCGGCACACTCGACACCACCCTCGCATGGCTCACCGAACACGGTGTGGCCCATGAGATTTACGACGGCGTGCTGCCGGATCCCACCCAGAGCGTGGTCGACAACGGGATTGCGGTGCTGCAACAAGCACAATGCGATGCTGTCTTGGCGTTTGGTGGGGGTTCCTCCATTGACGCCGCCAAGGTGATTGCGTTGGCAGCGGCCAACGACTGCCAGGCAGAAGACTGCATAGGCCTTAAGCAGTGCAAACTGCCGGCCCTGCCACTCTTTGCGGTGCCGACCACGGCAGGCACTGGTTCTGAAGCCACCATGATTGCAGTGATCTCCGACAACGAGACCCATGAAAAAGGCGGCGTCATTGATCCCGCGCTGATCCCGCGCGCCACCGCGCTCGACCCGGTCATCATGAAAGGTCTACCGGCACACATTACCGCCGCCACTGGTATGGACGCGCTGACCCACGCCATCGAGGCATATATTGGCGTTTGGGAAATGCCCGAAACCCGCTACTACTCAATGAGCGCCATCAAGTTGATCTTTGATAACCTGCCGGAGGCCTACGTCAACGGCGATAATCTGGAAGCGCGGGAGGCTATGGCCTTAGCGTCTCATTACGGTGGGCTGGCCATTACCAGTGCCTTGGTAGGCTATGTACATGCGGTCTCGCACAACCTCGGTGCCAAATACGGCGTGCCCCACGGTTTGGCTAACGCCATGGTGCTACCCCACGTGCTAGATCTGATGAAAGACACCGCGGCGAAGAAGATGGCCGACATTGCAGTTCATGCCGGTCTGGGTGAACCCTCCGAGACACACGCCGCGCTCACCGAAAAACTGATTGCCAAAGTGCGCGAATTGAATGCCGCCATTGGCATCCCGGTAACTACCGATGTCATTCGTGAAGAGGATGTCAAAGACCTGGTCGATGCCGCGCTAAAAGAAGGCAGCAGCTACCCAACACCCCGTTATCTGGAGCGCCGCGAGTGCGAGGCGTTGGTGCGCAGCCTCATGACAGCCTGAGGCGCGCCGCCTACTGCTGAGGGGTAAAAAGCGGCTCAGAACACTGTCAACGTGCCGAGCGTTCCACGTCATCTGTAAAGTGTTGGTGTAGGCAGCCCCTCTTGCTTTAGCCTTCAGTCACGCCCTTCATCGCCGAGGATTGAGCCATCGCCGGTTTTTCTCCCGGGCCAGTTCCTGCATATCGGCAACCGTGTCACTCTCGTCAATAATTTCGGTGCCCAGCAGGGTTTCCAGTGCGTCCTCGAGGGTGACCACACCCGCTGTCTGGCCAAACTCATCCTGCACAACAAAAAGATGCATCCGATGCTTGATGAACAGATCAATTAATTTGTGCACCGGGAGCCGCTCAGACACATGAATAACGTCTCGGACCAGAGTCTCGATGGACTCAGACCCTTGGCCTAAGCGCTCCGCTTCATACAGATCACTGCGGAGTACATGCCCTGCAATTTGGTCAACTGACACTTTAAACGTAGGAATGCGGGAAAACTGTCGTGTTTTTTCCATGCTCAGTGCCGCAGAAACCGAGGTGTCGACATTCAGCATGTGCACAACCGTTCTTGGCGTCAGAATGGCTTCTGTTTTAACGCCTCGCAACAGCAGGATATTCTCCAGATACTCCGTTTCATGAGAAATCAACGCACCATGCCGATGCCCGAGCGATGCCAACGCCAGAATCTCGTCGCGTGTTACGGCGTCCTTATTTTTGTCGCCAAGCAGGCCGGTCAGGCGCGTCGCCACCCACACCAGCGGGTAGGTCAAGCGGGTTAACCAGGCGATGGCAAACGCCGCAGGAACTGCCAGTGCTCTCCAGTAAACAGCGCCAATGGTCTTGGGAATGATTTCAGAAAAATAAAGAATCGTCAGCGTCAGGAGTATTGCGACTGCGGCTTCCATTTCTGGTCCGAACACTCGTAATGCCTGGGCACCTACGCCGGCCGCACCCATGGTGTGCGCAAATGTGTTGAGAATCAAAATGCCGGAGAGCGATTCGTCCATGCGCGTTTTCACTTTTTGCACGTGGGCCCCTGATTTGGGACGAATCTTGAGTAAATGCTCTAGGTACGCCGGCGTGATGGAAAGCAGCACGGCCTCTAAAATAGAACACAGAAACGACACGCCGATGGCAATGGTCAAATAGACCAGTAGCAGCGTCACTCGACGATCAATCCCACAGTCGTATGACGAGTGACCGTTGGCCACTGAACGCCGTTTTTCATGTCGGTCTCGGTGAGCCTCCATCGTTGCCAAGGTACAGCCTACCACGAGGCTGGTCGGCTGCTCTTCAGTCCGATGTGGGCGACCCGCTTTTGCTTTTGGTGGCGTTGGGCGTTGGATGAGTTCGTTAGGTCACGGTTTAACGGCACTAACCTAGTGCACTTTTTGCAATATACCCGCAATCATGCCCCCAGCTCAGCGCGTCAGTCGGCGATAGCGGTGTTGGTTGTGCAAAAAGTGACACTGAGCGTGCAAAGGATAGGCAATCAAGTCGTTTTTTATTAGTTTTGCTATGTTATTAGTGGTGGTTGACCTCGGCAAGTTCACGCAAGGAATCGCAATCTGGGAGATGTCGGTATGTTTTTTGACAATATCGTTATGAAGAGAAGCGCCCACTTGAGCGTCACAGGGCGCAAAATATGGGCGCCTCTCATTATGGGTAGTCTGATTTTTAGCACGCTCACCCACGCCGCTGGCGAGCACGGTGACGCGCCGCCAACGATGCCCGACCCCAAAACCACTTACTCACCCTACTTACAAGACACCTTTCCGAATCAGGTGTTCTTTGGCGACACCCACCTGCACACCGCATATTCCGCAGATGCGGGCTTCTTTCTTAACCGACTCACGCCAGACGATTCATTTGCCTGGGCGAGGGGAGAGACGGTTACCTCGTCTACCGGTGTCCCCTCAAAGATTGTTCGTCCCCTCGATTTTCTGGTGGTGAGTGATCACGCCGAGACCTTCGGGCTAGCCATTGCGATTCAGGAGAATCACCCCGCCTTGCTCAAAACAGAATGGGGTCGAACATTGCTAGAGCTCGCTGAACCCGATACCCCCCAGGCGTGGGGCGAGGTCTACCTCTATTGGGCGCAGGCTTTTATTGGTGAAGACGGACCACCTGAAATGGATCTGTCCTTTATGGCGGATATGTGGAGCAACGCGACCGAGTCGGCCGAGCGTTACAACAGCCCCGGCTTGTTCACCGCCTTTATTGGTTATGAGTGGACCTCTGGCCCCGCGGGTAACAACTTGCACCGTGTGGTGGTTTATCGCGGCGACAAGGAAGAGGCCGATCAGGTCGTCCCCTTTAGTGCGTTAGAAAGCTCAGACCCAGAGCGACTGTGGGACTGGATGGAGGCGTATGAAGCCGACACCGGTGGCCGGGTGCTGGCCATTGCGCATAACGGCAACCTGTCTAACGGCCTGATGTTTGACGATGTGACATTAACCAGTCAGGAGCCGCTGGACGAGCGCTACGCCAAACGACGTCGGGCGTGGGAACCACTCTACGAGGTGACTCAGATGAAGGGGGATGGTGAAGCCCACCCCAGTTTGAGCCCCGATGATGAGTTCGCTGACTATTTCACTTGGGATGTGGGCAGTTTTGGCCCGCAATTGAAGACGCCAGATATGTTGCCCAAAGAGTATGCGCGAGAGGCGCTCAAGCGCGGCATGCAGTACGAGAAATCCCTCGGCACGAACCCCTTTAAGTTTGGCATGATCGGCTCTACCGACTCTCATACCTCGCTTTCTACGACCGACGAGGCCAATTTTTTTGGCAAGATTGCGGCAGTTGAACCAACGGCCGACCCGATCCGCTTTAGCGAAATCATTACCGGGCGTTTGACCCCCGATGACCCCACCGATGACCAAACCCATGAACAGGCGTTGGCGGCTGGTTTGGCCGGCGTGTGGGCCCGCGACAATACGCGGGAGGCATTGTGGGATGCGATGAAACGCAAGGAAGTCTTTGCCACCACCGGGACCCGCATGCGCGTGAGGGTGTTTGCTGGCTTTGACTATGTTGAAGAGGATCTGTACCGCAGTGACTTTGCCCGTCACGGTTATGCCAATGGTGTGCCGATGGGCGGTGACCTCACTGCCGCCGCCGACGGCGAGGCACCATCGCTGCTCATCGCGGCTTTGCGAGATCCCGATGGCGCCAATCTTGATCGCATTCAGGTGGTCAAGGGTTGGACCAACGACGATGGCTCAGCGGCAGAGCAGGTCTATGATGTGTCTTGGTCAGGTGATCGGCAAAAAGATGCCAAGGGTAAGGTGCCGGCGGTGGGTAATACCGTGGAGATTGAAACGGCGTCTTATTCCAACAGCATTGGCGCTCCGATTCTGAGCGGCTACTGGAAAGACCCCGACTTTGACCCAGACCAGCATGCCTTTTATTACGTGCGTGTACTCGAGATCCCAACGCCGAACTGGACCACTTATGACCATGTCTTCCTTGGCGTCGAGCTCTCTAAAAAAGCAGTGGCGTTTAGCCAGGAGCGCGCTTACACCTCGCCTGTTTGGTACACGCCTTAAAACTCCAGACGGCACAGTTAAACAGGTTAAACTCGTTATCAACTTTATGTTTGAGATTGACCTATGAGCGCTGCCTTTATTTGCGACGGAATCCGCACGCCAATAGGGAAGTTTGCGGGTGCATTATCTCGTGTGAGAACAGATGATCTCGCCGCGATTCCTTTAAAAGCAATACTGGAACGCAATGCCACTGTCGACCCTGAATGCATTGACGAGGTCATCCTCGGTTGCGCCAATCAGGCCGGCGAGGATAACCGCAACGTCGCGCGCATGGCCTTATTACTGGCAGGCCTGCCAGAGACGGTGCCAGGCGCGACCGTCAACCGGTTATGCGCCTCGGGCATGGATGCGGTGGGGACTGTCGCGAGGGCGATAAGATCGGGTGAGATCCAGCTCGCGCTTGCAGGTGGCGTTGAGTCAATGTCGAGGGCGCCATTTGTGATGCCAAAAGCGGCCACGCCGTTCTCGAGAAACGCCGAGATCTATGACACGACAATTGGCTGGCGATTTGAAAATCGGCTTTTTAAGAAGCGATTCGGCACCGACTCAATGCCAGAAACAGCAGAGCTAGTGGCTGCGGAGTTCGGCGTAACACGAGAAGACCAGGACCTCTTCGCTTATCGCTCACAGAAGAAAGCGGCTGCGGCGATGGAAGCTGGTCGGTTTCGGGAAGAAATTTGCCCCGTAGAGGTGAGAAAAAAAGGGGGTATCACTGATGTTTTTGAAACGGACGAGCACCCCCGTAGCTCAGTCACCTTGGAGGCGCTAGCAGAGTTGCCTACGCCCTTTGCGGAGGTAGGAACGGTGACTGCCGGGAACGCTTCGGGCGTAAACGATGGTGCAGCGGCCCTGCTGGTGGCATCTGAAGCGGCGGCGGCTCAATGGGGTCTATCGCCAATCGCTCGCGTCGTTGCAATGCAGACGATTGGTGTCGCACCGCGGGTGATGGGAATCGGCCCTTTGCCCGCATCCCAGCAGTTACTGGCTCGCACCGGCGTGTCGGTTGATCAGCTATCGGTCATTGAGCTTAATGAGGCTTTTGCCAGTCAATCGCTGGCTGTCACGCGGGGCCTTGGATTGGCAGATGATGATCCTCGCGTTAATCCTAACGGCGGTGCCATCGCTCTGGGTCATCCCCTTGGGATGAGTGGCGCGCGGCTTATCTTAACGGCGGCGAGAGAGCTCTCTAAGACAGGTGGCCAATACGCACTGTGCACCATGTGTGTCGGCGTCGGTCAGGGGGTCGCGACGCTTCTGGAGCGTGTTTAGTAAGCGCTGTCACTGACGGAGTACGTCCGTTGCGTTCCTAACCTCGCGGTGCATCGGTCCAAGATAACGGTTATCTGCGTGTCAGTCTTACCGTGAGGACTTGGTGGCATGCCTCGAGACACTGAACGATTCCTCTGCAAGGTCCGGTGCGTTGTGGCGAGCCAATAACCTCGTCATGAGCGTTTTATAATCAGGGCCCACCACTGGCATTAACCACTGTGTAAAGCGTTTGAGTACCCCGATGTTTAAGTCTATCTCGTTGAGCAACTCATCCATTTGATGTACTGAAAACGGAATAATATTGGTGCCTTTGGAGTGCTTACCGTCAGTACGCGCCTCCGTCCAAGCCAGCCGCTCATCAATACTTTGATTCATGACATCAGGGTGGGGCAGGGTGATGTGGTTCGTCATCAGCTCAATCAACCATAAAGCCCCCACCTCGGCATTCAACTGGCTAAAGAATGACGAGTTGTAGCCATTAAACATGAGTCGAGGTACGTCCACCGGAACCATCGTGCGATACAAGCGGAAATTACCCTGACTGTCAGTCAGTTTAGACGTCAGTTCATCGTTGAAAAATGGAACGCGTTGGTGCCATCCAGTGCCGCAAATAACGATATCTGCAGGTACCGTTTCACCGGTCGACAGTGTGGCCTCACCGGCGAGTAATTCAGTGATTTCGACCCGGGCTTTCATGCGAAGGCGGCCGTTGATCAGATTTTCGTAGTAGCCGTCAGTGACCAAGCTCACGGTACTTCGAGCGATGGTTTCCAGCGGTTTTTCAGGGTGCAATCCAATTTTGCGCAAGCGCAATTGTTTTGCCACTACGGACTCAACGCTGTTGAGCAGCGCATTGCGGATTGGTTTACCGGGGCCATGGAGAAATTTTTCAAATCCCTGAAGCCGAATATAACGAAACAGCCCCTCTCCCAGACGCGTTAAGAATAAGAATTTAAAGTTGAGTATGTTCTTGAGCTTCTTAGGAATCTTCCAAATTAGGTGACGGGCGACGACGGTGGTGCTGGCACTGATACCAACCGTTGCGTTGGCGACATCGCAGGAAGACTTTCCGTACCCGACCACCAACACGTTTTTGCCACGCGCCTCTTCAAGCTGGGTGAACTCACTGGTGTGACACACCGTTCCGCCGGCCTCGATGAACCGGGCCGCGCCTGGGTACTCTGGAATAGACGGAATGCTAAATATACCGTTGCAGACGGTTAAGTAATCAAATGAAAACACCTCGTGCCCAGCGTGTTGTCCCTGCTTGGTGGCAACGTTCCAATGACCGGCGGCCTCATCCCAATCGGCTGACACCACATCGGTGTTTAGGTGAATGTCACTCGTGAGCGCAAAGTGCTCGACATAGCTTTTAAGATATTTTTGAACCTGCTCGCCGCTGGGCCACTCTGGATAGTCGCTGGGCATCGGAAAGTCGGAGTATTCGTAGGTGTCTCGCGGGTTTTGCGTGGTGAGTCCCGGATAGCGTCTAGAAGCGGACCACACACCGCCAACGTCAGCCTCTTTTTCAAAAACGGTGACCTGATAGCCAAAGCGCTTGAATGTTTTAGCCGTGCAGAGACCGGCAATTCCGGCACCGATTATGCCAACCCTTTTTGTCGTTACAGACACAAGGCGCCTCTCAAGAATCGTCGCTGAGGATTAATGCAGCACCTGCTGCGGGGCCAGCCTGTATTTTTATTCCACACCTGCGGGCGGTCTTCACGACTTGCTTGGTCATTTTGTCTGCGCCATTGGATCGCTATTTTGGCTACTGGCAGGCATAGCACTGAGCAGCGTCGTGTTATCGAGCACTGACTCGGAAACAACGAGGGCGTGCATGAGTTTTAGGTGTCGTATCTGCAGCATGGTCTCTCCTCTCTGTACCTGTGGCGGTGAAAGCGCATCCTGAGTGAACCATGGCCTTAGCGAGTGTTGCGGAAGGGACGCTCCCGCACTATTCAGTGAGTGCAAGTACTGTGCGATAAATGCAAGAAAATCGCGTTACCCGCATAAAACCCATGGGCAGTGACTCAGGTTTCGATACACTTTTGTGACGCAGACGGGAAGGTTCTAGGAGTGTCGGATATGGGCAAATTTATAAACAAAGTGGCGGTTGTCACCGGCGGAGCAGCGTCAATCGGCGCCAATATTACCCGGCGATTACATGCTGACGGTGCCACCGTTATTGTTGCCGCACGAAGTGTCGACAAAGGAGAGGCCATCGCTGAAGAGTTGGGTGAGCGTTGCGTATTCATTGCCACGGATATCAGGAAAGACGCTGATTTACAGCACTTGGTCGACACCACCGTGGCGCGCTTTGGTCATATCGATCTTCTGGTCAACAATGCCTGCTCATACGGCGATGACGGTGCAGACACCGATAGGCAAACCTGGCTCGACACCCTGAACACTAACGCCGTTTCTGCAGCGATTTTAGGTGAAATGGCGCGACCATCACTCAAAAGCGCCGGAGGAAATATTATTAATATTGGTTCTATTTCCGGCGCCTTTCCGCACATCGGCCGCTGGGCTTATCCCGTCGCAAAAGCCACGCTACGGCATCTATCAAAAACACAGGCTGTAGAGTACGCCGCAGACAACATCCGCGTGAACTTGCTGGTACTTGGCCACATCTGGTCCGACCCGTTTGAAGGTCTCACCGGGGACAACCGTGCCCATGCCGACACAGTGTCTACCCCTTATAATTTGATCGGCAGGGTGGCAAACGGCGATGAAGTCGCAAACGTTGTGTCGTTTGTTGCGTCTGACGAAGCGTCGTACATGACCGGTGGAGAAATTCCAGTCGACGGCGGTTACAGTGCTATGGGCCCCGAGCAGCACAGCCCGCTCATGCCTTTGCTCATGGAAGGCAACCAGTAACCGCCCGCTGGGCAGACAAACGATGGGGCAGCAGGCCCCTCATGATGTCGTTATTGATGGTGCCAGCACGAATGCTCTGGTTGGGTGACTAATTGGTATTGATCGATATAGCGTGCTCGCCACGCAAGGTCTCAGAAGGCAACTCGCCAAAACGTTGCTGGTAAGCGGCGGCAAAACGTCCTAGCTGCACAAATCCCCAGCGGTGGGCCACCTCAGTGACACTGATGCCGGGGGCATGTTCTAACAACTCGTGCCTGACCCGATCTAAACGCACATTACGCAGGTACTTCATTGGACTGACGCCTCGATACTGCTTAAACCCGGCAAAAAGTGATCGCACGCTGGTGTGAGCAGCGCGCGCCAGTTCTTCAATCGATATTGATCGGTCTGCATGCGCATGGATGTATTGCTCAGCCCGTTTTACATGCGCCGGCGCCACGCTTGGAGCCCTGTGATCCAGCTCAGTAGTGTAGTTGTGGGGTTGGCTGTGCAGCAGCGACATCACCAAACTGTCTTCATAGCTGCTCATCGCCTGCCTGCAATTTAAAAAAGTATGGGTATTGTCTAGTTCGGTGACTAGCACCTGCAGTCCCCGGAACCACCCGGCATTCTTGGCTTTGTCGTTGCGCATGAGTGTATTGAAAACAATCGGATCCTGTATATGCCTATCCAGCAGAGTTTCTAGCTTGCGCTCTACCAAAGCGCGCTTAATGCTATAGATCAGCATCGATGAGTCGCGCTCCCAATTCATCGAGACATATTCTTGAGGCGACAAAACCGCGGCCTCTCCCTGTGTAATCACCACAGTTTTAGTGCCACAGCGGGTTTCAACGGCCCCGGTGAGTTGAACTTGAATATTAAAGAAATCACCCAGGAAGCCTGGCTCCACGGTCACTTCACTGCCGTACTCTAAAAAATTCAGGGAGGACTGGGGCGTGACGGCCGCATGGTGCATACGGGCATCAAGGGTGCGCTGGGTCTGCTTGCGCGCAGTGAGTGTATGCCGGCAAAAGACGCTGGACACTGCGCGTTGGGTTTCATCAATTGCCGAAGAGGTAAACAAAACGTGCCGTTGCAACGGGCGATTCGCACTCGCCGCCACGTCACTCAATTTTTCGCTGCTAGCTAATGGCATAGCTGCTTTATCATTATTGTTTTCTAGATCCTATAATTAAGGGTCGCTCAGTGTCAACGAGCCCGGGTCACGTCAATAGTTGCAGCGTACAAGCCAATAAAAACCGTGCTGCCAAAGACCTTGAGCCATTCGAGATCAGCGACTCCAAGGACAGAAACGGGGAGGCCACTGAAAACCTCAGGCCCGGCACGCCCGGTCAGTGGTACGCTACCGCCACATACAAAAACATAAGGGGTGAAGATGAAATTTCTATTAGCAGGCTTGATGTTACTGGCGCTGGGCGCGCAGGCGCAGGAATACGAGGTGCGCTCGGAGTTCATGTATTGCAAATTTAATGAAGGCATGGCTATTCAGGACGTGATTGCGCAGTCGGAACGCTACGGTGATTTTTCTAAAGAGGCGGGCAGCCGGTATTTACAGGTGGTACTCACGCCAATGCACGCCGGAGTGAATAATCCCTATGACTATGTGATGTGGGGCCAATGGCCCGATGGCCAATCTATGTATAACGAGTGGGGCAGCTATACCAATGAGTACCGGGACTACGTGGCGGAGCAGGGTGAGCCGCTCGAGCCCGCGGGTACCTGTAGTGGCATGATCGCGATGTTTAATACGGCGACCGCGCACAATCGAATACCCATGGAGGATCGCGATACCTGGCAGCCTCACCAATGGGCAGACTGCACGCTAAAGGACGGTGTGACCATGGAGCAAGTCATGGAGACTCAGGCTCGTCACGGTGAGTTAATGAAAGCCGCAGGCTATGAAGGTTGGGGCACTCATGTGTTTACGCCTTATCTCGGATTCGAGCCCGACTGGCCTTATGACTATGTGCAGATGAATCACTGGTACACCTTTGAGCTGAGAGGGCAGACGGCCGATAGTTGGATGGCATTTTTAGAGGAGCATCCCGAGGTGCAGACAGAGTCTGAGGCACTCGCCAGTTGTGAGAGCAATCGCAGCTATGCCGGCCGTATGATCTTCAATAACGCTGACTGAACAGCGTGAGGTGGTTGTGGGCGGGCTGCTCTAAACCACGATTGCAACGCTATGAAGGGTGACCGTGATGGTCACCCTTTTTGGTTTTGGGTGATCAGGGTCCGCTATTGGGTCGACGATAAGTTCTAGATCGGTAGTCAGGGAGGGCCCCTCCAAAAGAACCTATACGCATGGATTATTTCGAGCGTCTACGAAGCGCCTAAGCACCGTGAAGTGTAGATGCTGTTGGGGGGGCTTACTGCCGTTGTGATGGTGATAGTTACCGCCCAGATAAGTCAGGAGATGGAATCGATTGGGCATGGTCACGTACTTTGATCTCCGAACGTATGATGGGCGAGTGAATCGCCCGTCTCTATATGATGGAACCAATCAAAATGGCTAACCGATGCATCGCAATCAACGTTTTTGGCGGAACGCGAATGGCGTAA
>CAJQKG010000115.1 GCA_905478845.1 uncultured Luminiphilus sp. | reverse complement strand
CGCTGTTTCAGCTAACTCAGAGACCGAAGCATGATGCAGATTTGCTGGCACTATCTGGTCGGTCGGTACTATCTGGTCGGTCGGTCGTGGCGTGGTGGTTGCCGCTGATTGCGCGCCGTCCGAACCCCCCTCTCTTACCACCGGCGTCGCCGGCGGTTCAGGCTTTTTTACAGGGGGTTCTCCTGCAGCGGCATCGGGCTGGATCACCACGGCAGGTCGAAACGCAATCATCCGCAGTAGCACCATCTCAAGACCTGCTCTCGCGGAGGAGGCAAGGTAGACATCTCGACGACCTGCGGTCGCCATTTGCCAAAACAGCTGCGTGTCGTCGATGGTCGCGCGCGCGGCGAGCTCGACAATACGCGCTTGATCCGGCCAGCTCGTGTCCAACGCCTCCGGCACGGTTTGCGCAATCGTCATCTGGTGCAAAATGCTGGCAAGCTCGTCAAGTGTGGAAACAAAATCAGGAGCATGCTCAGCGATATGCGCCACTAAGGACAATACCGTAGCGGGATCGTCTTCAAGAATCGCGGCGACGATCTCGAGCACCTGACCTCGGTCGACGGTGCCCAGCATTTCCCGCACCTCAGCACCGGCGAGCCTTCCCTCACCGTAGGCAATCGCTTGATCACTCAGGCTCAGCGCATCACGCATTGATCCCTCAGCCGCACGCGCAATCAACGATAACGCCTCGGCATCCGCATCTACCGACTCAGCGCTCAATATGTGCGTCAAGTGCGCAACAATTTGCTCGGGTTGCATATTTTTGAGGTTGAACTGTAGACACCGCGACAGCACGGTCGCGGGCAACTTCTGAGGATCGGTCGTCGCTAGCAGGAACATGGCATGGGGCGGCGGTTCTTCCAGCGTTTTCAGTAAAGCGTTGAAGCTGTGGTTGGAGAGCATGTGCACTTCGTCGATCAGATAGATCTTGTAACGCGCTCGGGTTGGCGTGTACTGCACGTTTTCAAGCAGTTCCCGCGTATCTTCAACCTTGGTTTTCGATGCCGCATCCACCTCGATCAGGTCGACTGAGCGGCCCTCTGCGATTTCTAAACAGGCGCCGCATTCACCGCAGGGGGTCGAGGTCACACCGGTGTCACAGTTCAGACACTTGGCAAGAATTCTCGCCACCGTCGTCTTTCCGACGCCGCGTGTTCCAGTGAACAAATAGGCGTGGTGCAAACGGCCCGTCTCCAACGCATTCACGAGTGCTTGGAGCACATGCTGCTGTCCGACCATTTCGGAAAACGTGCCGGGGCGCCATTTGCGGGCGAGAACCTGATGTGACATGCGACACCATCCGTCAATAGGGAGGCGACTCGAACAGCCACACCCCGGCACCCGAATCAGTGACTACCGTTGCTCCCTTCCGGGCCTGGCGGAGTTCATCACCTATCGCTGCGGGGGGACCGTCCGAGCCACCACAAAGCCCACCTCTCAGCGGGGGACGACAGTGTCGCGAAAACCCCCGCCGTAAGCAAGCTGACATCACTGCCGCGAGCGCGATCGATCTATGTGAATCAAATTTACATTTTATGTAAAAGCGATTAACATTGGCCGGTTACTGTTTGTATCTGCCCGAGGCAATACCATGCTCAATCCCAATGCGATCCGATCAGTCTGGCTTGTTGTCCTGGCGATCGGTCTGACAGCCGGCGGTACCGCGCTGATCGAAGCCAATAAGGTGATCACCACCTCGGCCGACCGCGCGCCGATGCCAGTGGCCGCCACGCTTTTTCTTCAAGAAACGGGTTATCGCCGAAAGGCCACCTTTTTAGGGCTTGTGCGCGCTGGCTCTGATAGTTTGATTGGCTTCGAAGTCGCCGGACTACTCCAAACATTGCCCGCCACTGAAGGGATGCGTGTCGCGCCAGGCGACGTCCTCGCACAGCTCGGCACGGACACCCGCCGAGCAAGGCTGGATGAGGCCAGTGCCACGTTACAGCGGGTCATCGCAGAGCGTTTACAAGCGGAGCACCGCGCCGAGCGGATTGCGAAGCTGGTCAAAGACGGCTCGGTATCAGAGCAAGACTACGATGATGCCAAACTCACCGCGCAGGCGTTTAACGCCGCCGAAGATTCCGCTAGAGCGCTGCAGCGCTCTGCTGAACTGAGCCTTAACAAGAGCACTCTGGTTGCTCCGTATGAGGCCGTCGTCGCCGAGCGCCTGGTGCAAATCGGTGCCGTTGTGGCACCCGGCACGCCAGTGCTCAGGCTAGTGACCGCCGCAGGCCGAGAAGCCCATATTGGCGTACCAATTGAGGTCGCGCGGCGCCTCCAGGTGGGCCATTCTTATCCCCTCACATTGACGGGCATCACCGTCGACGCCACGCTCCGTGCTATCCGCGACCACCTCGATCCCGCGACCCTGACAGTGGGCGCCGTATTCGATTTCAGCGATCAAACCATCGCCAGCGTGGGAGAATCCGCTGAACTGACCGTCGAAGAGTCGGTCGAGGCCGAAGGCAGCTGGCTGCCGATTACGGCGCTGCTTGCGGCCCCAAGAGGCCTATGGGACGTCCTGGCCATTTACGCTGACGATGAGGGCCACTTTAGAGCCCGACGCGAGAGCGTCGAAATATTGTATACGCAGGGCGATCAAGTTTTCGTGACCGGTACGGTGATTCCGGGCGAGGCAGTGGTCGCCTCCGGCTTACAGCGCATCAGTCCCGGGGACTTGGTTGAGCCCCTCTTCATTGCGAACAAAACAATGGCGGACAAAGCAGCGTTATGATTGCGCGACTGCTGCACGCCAATACCCGCTACCTCGCGTTGGTGATTCTGACGATCGTCGTGGTGGGTTACACCAGCCTCAATGGGATGGCGCGCAAAGAAGACCCCGCGATCACACCGTTCTTTGCCTCAGTGCAGACCCCTTTCTTAGGCGCCAGCCCAGCACGCGTCGAGGCGATGATCACCAAACCGCTTGTGGACGCACTGCGTGCAGAGCCCGATGTGCAAGACGTTGACAGCACCTCTGCTGCTGGTATGTCGTTAATTTTCATCGAGATCGACTATCGATTGCCCAAAGACCGGATTGCCAAAATCTGGTCTGAACTCAGAGACACCATTGACCAAGTGGCTACGACCTTCCCCCCCGGCGCGATGGCACCGGATTTTAATGACGAAATTTGGACCGAATTTGTCAAAATCGTGGCCATTCGGGGTCAAGATGGGCTGCCGCTCACCCCTGGCCAGCTGCGTCGTCAATCGCTGCAATTTGCCGATGCCGCCAGAGGCGTGTCACAAACTCGACGCGTTAAGCTCTATGGCCTACCCATCGAAGAAGTCCGTGTCGAACTCGATGAAACGCGCTTATCGATGCTGGGCATCTCCATTGATGAGGTCGCCAGCGCACTCGCACAGGCGGATGCGCGCGCCCCCGCAGGCAGACTCACGGGCTCTAGTGCCGCGCTCACGGTGGAGCTCACCGGAGAATTTGAGGATCTAGAGTCGGTCCGCAGTGTGATTGTCAGAGGGTTACCCGACGGCCGCTCGATTCGCGTATCGGATCTGGGGCGAGTACACAAATCCGAGGTCACCCCGCTAGAGAGTCTGTCTCTATCGAACGGACAGCGCTCCGTGCTGATCGGGATTGAGATGCAACCGGGTTATCAGGTTGACCGTTACAGCGACCGATTCGAACAATTTTTAGCCGACTATCGAGCCGCCGCCCCCCGAGGCATCGCGATTGACGAGAGCTTTGATCAATCGGGCTATACCACCGACCGGCTAGTCAGTATCGGTAAAAGTCTATTAGCCGGCATCACCCTCGTGCTGAGCGTCTTACTGATCACGCTGGGGTGGCGCGCCGCGCTGGTGGTCGCGGTCATTCTGCCGCTGTGCGCTTTGATGTCGATGGTCGCATTATTTTATTTGAAGATCCCCATTCAGCAGATGTCCGTAACCGGTCTTGTGGTCGCCCTAGGATTGCTCGTAGATGGTTCGATCGTCATGACCGATGAAATTCGCAAGCGCCTCCTCGCTGGCCTCTCCCCCATCGAGGCGATGAACGGCGCTGTCTCTCGCATGCGCATTCCGCTGTTGTCCTCTACCCTGACCACTGTGCTCGCCTTTTCGCCACTGGTACTGCTGCCGGGTGCCAGCGGTGATTTTCTGGGTTCGATCGCCATCGCGGTAGTGGCGATGCTCATTTCCTCTTTTATTTTGGCGATCGCTGTGACGCCGGTACTGGCGTCACGATGGTTGCCGTCGGGCATTGCGCTGGAGCGTCGCTGGTGGCGAGCAGGCGCCAATAACGCGCGACTGTCAGCCTTTTTCCGCGCCTCACTGCATTGGTCAATTCGCAATCCAATCGGCTCCTTTTCGCTGGCGCTGGTGCTGCCACTCATGGGCTACCTCAGTTTGGATACGCTCACCCAACAATTCTTTCCCGGGACGGATCGCGATCAAATGTATCTCGACGTCAAACTCCCCGAGGGGGCCGCTATTGAAGACTCATTGGAGTTAGTTACGAGGCTCGACAATAAGTTGCGCAGCGACCCTCTCATCAGAAGGGTAGATTGGTCTATCGGAGAGAGCCCCCCCGAGTTTTATTACAACCTGCGTGCCAATGTGAAAGGCGTACCGGCTTGGTCTCGGGCATTGGTGCTGACGACGGACGAAAATCAGACCAACGCCCTGATCCGGCGTCTGCAGGGGGAAGTCGACCGCGAGTTTCCCGAGGCGCAAGTCATTGTGCGCGGAATCGACCAAGGCCCCCCTGTGGAGGCGCCACTGGAGGTCCGACTATTCGGTCCCAGCACTGAAATGCTCAAATCACTCGGCGAGCAGTTTCGGCAGCGCGTCGCAGCACTGCCCGATGTCACCCACACAAAATTATCGATATCGCCGCCACCCGCAAAACTGATATTTGATCTCGATGAGGCGGCACTCAAACGCACCGGGCTCAGCAAAAACGATGTCGCCAACGGCATTCGGTCGGCGCTTGAAGGATCCACAGGCGGCGAGCTACTCGAAAATGCCGAACGACTGCCGGTGCGAGCCATCCTCAAGCGAGACGAGTGGGACACGCCTGACGACCTGACTAATCTACGTCTGCCCGTTCATTCCAACTCGCCTGCCACCTTGGTGCCCAGCATTCCCCTCAGCGCGCTCGGCGACGTCTCACTGGTGCCCGATGACAGCCCGATCAGCCGCAAAAATGGTGAGCGCCTGAATAGCATTCACGGCTATCTCAGACGGGGTGTGCTGCCCGCGGAGGCACTGAAAATAATGGCGGAAGACCTCATCCGCGATCCCATACCGCTACCCAGTGGCTATCGCTACGAA
>CAJQKG010000114.1 GCA_905478845.1 uncultured Luminiphilus sp. | reverse complement strand
GATATCGCGGCTATCGGCGATTTTTAGTGATTCAAGAGAGCGTATCGTCATGCCCGTCACGGCAAGAGGGGCGTCAGTGAGTGATGCCAGTGACGTTTCAGTGATCAACACGGTGGGCGCTGCATCTGCCAGTATCTGTTGGTAAAGGTGGCTGGGTGAATCCGGGTCAATAAAGACTTGCGTCGCGCCGGCTTTGAGAATCGCTAGATGCAGTGCGACGATATCGGCACAGTCTTGTCGTAAGTGCACTGCCACGACCTGATTGCTCCCGCTCAGGTGGCGACGGAGATGGCCCGCGAAGTGGTTGGCTCTCGCGTCGAGCTCGGCGTAGCTGAGCGACTCTCCCGATTCGGGAACAGTTAGCGCAGTCAGATCAGGAAACCGTGCTGCCGAGCGCTCAAAAATGTCGTGTAGCCAACGCGCACCCATTTGATGGTGATGAGACCCCCACGGGTCCCTCGGTGCGGGCTGACTGAGGACGGTTTTAGGCGGTAAAGGCTCAGCGCTGCCCGCGGCGATAGCGCAGTAGCGTAACCAGGCAGCGGTCAGCAGAAGGGGGAAGAGCGTTATCCATAGGAGTGTCATAAGTCTGGGCAGTGCGCGAACAACGCGCGCAGCTTAGTCGAAATACGATTCCATCTTACCGCGGCGGCGTGTATCGAGGGTGACACAGTGAAAGCCGCCACCCATCATGCGAGAGTGCCTAAGCTTCAAGGGGACCACTTCCATTTGGTGGCTTTCTAGTAGTTGGATCAGCGCTGTTTGATCACGGTCCACGACGACTGTGTCGGGACCTAAGCTGAAAAGATTCATGTCAATCCACTCGCTGCCAATCGCTTGATCTAAATACTCGGCACTGTAGCGATCCTGATTTTCCATGGGGGGGCTAAAGAGTATCTCCCACTGTTTTAAAAACGGTGGAATGGTATCTGGTGATAATCGTGCGGGATTGGCGAGTAATAGACCGGGCTTGAGTGCGACCAAGGTCGAGTCAATGTGGCTGCCATAGTAGACGTCTTTCATAAAATGCACGGTAAACTCGTCTCCTAGGACACGTTGCAACCAGCGTCCTCCCAGTTCATTACCGGTAGCACTCACGAGGTACAGCAAATCGCGACCAAATCGTAATACGTTGGCGGCATCAAAGGCGGGTTCGATATTGCGAGGCGTCGGTGCCGATACGTCGTACTCAAACAACCGGTCTTCGAGCATAGGCTTGGGGGCCGCGAACCAATTCGCGCCGTCTTCGAGATACTCCATGAGTAAACGACGGTAGGAGCCGGTTTCGAGAGATCGGCCCCTAATGACGTTGGGTGTCTCAATAACGGTATCGCCAATCACGAGCAGTACGTCTCTGGGGCAGTAGTTATAGTAGCCTTGGCATTCCCAGTGGGGGGTCTTGATGACCTGCTCATGCGGCCAGACATCGGGCCTGTTGACAGTGATGCCCCGTGCTTCGAGCGCTTCAACGAAGGCCTGCAAATCTTCTTCTGTTTCTTCAATAATGTGATCAGGAAAAGCACCCTGGGGTAGCGCATCGAGCGATCGATCAGGGTATTCCGCTAACCGAGTGCTCGGGTCGGCAAAGGGAAAACGGGCACCTAAAGGGTTCCCCACAACGACCTCTTCCAGCGGATCCCACTCGTTACAACTCCAGACTCTGGGCATCAATGTTTACTCAAGGTTAAATTTAAAGATAATTCGATCAGTTGGTGGGAATGATGTGTCATAAAAAAGGCCACCCTTAGGTGGCCCCAGACAACCCTAAGCGCGGTGCTTAAATGTCGTCAGCTTCCCACAGAGCGGAGCCGTGGCACGTCAGCGTTTCACGCTCCATCTGTGCAACGTCTGACCCAGGATAGGCATCCCAGAACTCACCAAAGTCTCCAAAGGAACCCCAAGAGACAACATACTGTACGTCGGTGCCGTCACCGTCTGCGCCCACTGCTACTGGGAACAGAACGTGAACGTCCATATCACCGCCACCAGGCAGCTTGGATGCCGCTTTCTTCCACTTGCCCGCCTGGTCAATCACGGATTCTTCTGACACGTCGCCGTTGATATTGCATTTCCACATTTGGACTGGATCACCCGCAGAGGCGAATGGGGACAACAACATCAAAGCGCTAACTGCTGATACAAAACCTTTCGTTTTCATAGGGATCTCCTAGTTGTAGGTGCGCAGTAAGATATCAAGGGCTGTTGTTCAGTGCAAAGCAATTGCCATCAATCAGGTCGCGGTGTCACTTTTTGCACAGTTGGGCGCCAAAATCGGCCCAAGAACAATATTTGTCGCTAAATCGGACGCCAAAATCGGGCAAAATCGGGTAAAAACGATATTTATCGTCTTTTAAGTAGCAGACTGCCCGGAAGCGAGCCGTTGGCCTAACAATCGTCCAAAGGTGATCGCGGGCGTCACCAGCATGCCATTGGTATAAGCCGCGCCAGACGTGGCGCCTGCACCAATCACTTCACCGATGGCATATAAATTTGGGATCGGTCGTGCTTCGCGATCTAGCACCCGCAAGCTGGCATCGATGCTGAGCCCCGCGAAGGAGACCAAGGTCCAGCCTTGCATGGCGATGCTGTAGAACGGCGGCTTTGCTAGTGGCGAGGGTCGTGACACACGGCCATAAGCATCTGCACCGCCAACGGCGATGCTGTGATTGTAATCATTGACGGTTGCGGTAAGGGTGGCGGGGTTCAGGCCTGCTCGGAAGGCCAGCTCACTCACTGTCATGGCGCTGTGGAACATGGGGTTACTTTGATGCTCGTTGGCAATTCTTTGTCGGGTCCAGTCGGGAATAATGGGGTCCGATTTTTCAAGCATGTCAGCGTCAAAAATAGCCCAGTGCCGATGACCGGGTTGCCGATAAATACCTCGCTCGATCTGATGCACACTGGGGTGATCTTCTCTCACAAAACGCTCGCCTCGTGCGTTGACGACGATTTCCCAAGGAGATCGAGCCGCAGGGTTTAAGGGTGCGTAAGCAAACATCTGGCAGGGGTAGCGATAGGCATCGGGAATAAGACCGGGCAGACAGGCGTACTTTTCTGCGCCGACAATCGCAGCGCCGGCCGACATGCCCAGCAACAACCCACTGCCAAGTGATGTTGGGTAGGCCGTCTGCGCATAGAGCGGCACGCCATGTAGCTCTTCGTACAATCTTGGGTTGGCAGCGCAGCCACCCGTCGCAACCACGACATGAGACGCTTTCACGTCCTTGCGACCAAACGGTCCGTCTACCGTCACGCCCGTGATGGCTCCGGAGGTTTGCTGTAACAGGGCGGTCGCCGATGTGCCCGTGAGTAGCGTGACTTGTTGGTTGCTGATGGCCTGATTGAGCTTCGGGAGTAGTGCGTCAAGAATCGAGAGTCCACTTTTAGTCCCCTGCTGATATCGGCGAGCGGTAAAGTGATCATGTCCGATACCGGTGACCGGGTGACCGTCCATGACTTCGAAGCCTTGTTGAGCCAGCCAGTTGATGGTGTCGCCCGCATGATCGACCGTTAAACGCGTAAGCTCGGGGTCTGCGGTGGCACCATTGATGCGCATGCAATCCGCAAAATGGGCATCAGGCGTGTCCTCAATGCCGAGCCGCTGCTGAAAAATCGTACCTGAACCGGCAATTTGGCCAGTAGACCAAAACAGCGTGCCGCCCAACGAGGGGCTTTTTTCAACCAGGAGCACCCGTGCACCGCCTAACGCAGCAAACAGTGCGCAGGGGATTCCTGCGGTACCGCCACCAATGACGATGACGTCGTAGTGATATGCGGGATTGGCCTGACTCGCGGCTGCCCCCCATAGGGGAAGGGAAGCGGCGGCGACCAGCGCATCTCGTCTGCTCAGTTTCAGGTTCAAATAAGACTCCCGTCGATCGTGACTCGGATGGGTAATGCGTAAACGTTAATCGGGCCGTGCCTTGATGCGGAGAAATCGTCTTGTCCAAACGGACTGAAAAATGGGGTCTAGCCAACGATACAGACGACCCGACACGACGACAGACTTTCCGTCCTCAACCCCGTTGATGCCATCGCAGACTACCACTTTGGCCTCGTACCAAAGCCACTTGGCCATGTTGTTTTTCATATCCATGAGCCCCGCGGTTTCATGGAATTCGGTATGGGTGAATCCAGGGCACAACGCTGACACATTGACGCCGTGTCCGGCGACGCTCAGGTGAAGCTCTTCAGACAGCGCTACCACGTAGGCTTTAACGGGTCCGTAGTTACATCCCCCTGAGCGCGGCACCCGTGCTGCAACCGACGCAATATTGATCACGCGGCCCTGTCCACGCTCTACCATGGAGGGAATAAAAAGGTGACACATCTCGGCGACTGACAGCATCATCAGTTGGTAAAAAGCCTGTTGTTGAGACCAATCCCGATCTTTAAGCAGATCTGGTCCCGCAACACCGGCGTTATTGATTAACCACTCCACCTGCCAGCCTGCTGCTGAGCAGGTGGCCGCAATTTTTTGCGGTGTGTTGGGTTGGCTCAGGTCAGCGGTGATCACCTCTACTGCTACGCCGTATTGTTCATGCAGTGTCGACGCCAGCGCTGCCAGCTTGTCCTCGCGTCTGGCCACCAAAATGAGGGGGTGCCCTCGGGCCGCCAATTGCTGCGCAAACTCGGCGCCGAGTCCAGACGACGCGCCGGTAATCAGCGCATAGCGGTCTGTGCTCATAGCGTTTGCGACCAACTATGCAGGCGTATCTTCCATGCCCCTGCGGGGTCCTTCGCGACGATATCGATGTAATGAGACGTCGTGGAGTCGCCCTCGATAGCACCCTCAGGAAGCTCAGCATCCGCACTTTGATCGACAATACGACGAATGGTGTAATCGTATTCGACCACGGCGGCATCACCCATCATGGTAATGCTGTGCGGGGTATCGATCGTGATTTCATAACGCGCGGTGGCAAAAACCGGCCCGAGGAACGTTTGGTAGTTGTCGCGGCCATCTAGACCGGTAACGCCGGGTGGGCGCAGGCTGACGTCGGGA
>CAJQKG010000113.1 GCA_905478845.1 uncultured Luminiphilus sp. | reverse complement strand
TATTGTTCGTCGCTTTGATAATCGGTGCGATGTGCGGCGGCGCATCGCTGGCATCTTGGGCATTAGCGCCATAGGTAATCCAGATGATCGATGCGCCAGCTGCACGAAAGCCCGCGATGAGTTTTTGTATGTTGGGGATCAGCAAATCGTCGATGCGGTCAAAGCGATACTGAGCTGAGTCACTGTTGCCTTGTTCCGCGAGTAATTTGCCAAGGCCCATGTGCCGATTACCGGTGGCATTTTGCATATCGATAATGAGTAATGCGGTATGTGCGGGATCAAGAGTGAACTGTTGGCTGAATGCGTCGACGAAACTGGGAGTGCTCATGGGAACGGGAATCCTTGAAATGTTCGTACATTCTAAGTCATATTGCGTTAACGGAGTGTGGGATCTTTTTGGGGAGGCGATATGGATAAGTTTGCACAAGCGGGATACGGGCAGCGGGATATCGGTTTTGGCGAGCGTCCAGCCCTCCTCATGGTCGATTTTCAGCTCGGCTTTACCGATGCGAGTAATCCATTGGGGCGAAGCGATCACGTCCAGCAAGCAGTCGACAACACAGCGACCTTGCTCGCCGCCTGCAAGGCTCACGATATTCCTGCTGCCTCCTGTGCGGTGTCTTGGGGCGGGCCTGATGAAATGGTTTACTGGAAGATTGACTCGCTTTATGACGGCAGTTTCTATCACGGTCACCCCTGCACCGAGATCGATCCTCGGATTCGTGAAGAAGGCTACGTTTTTGAGTTCATTAAAACCGCACCTTCTATTTTTTACGAGACGCCACTCAAGCCCTGGTTGGTAAAACACTGCATTGATACGACCATTATCACCGGCTGCACGACGTCAGGCTGTGTCCGTGCCTCCATTGTTGATAGCTTCTCTGCCGGATTTAGAACGATCGTACCGGCGGATTGTTGCGGTGACCAAGATGCGCAGGCTCACGACAATAATTTACAGGATGTAGGCCGACGCTACGCCGATGTGGTCGACCTTCAATTCGTCTTAGACCACCTTAATAACAATCATCACTAACCGCTAAACCTCAATTTCAGGAGTTCAGTTATGCCTATCGCCCAAATCAATGGCCACGACATGTACTACGAAGTGCATGGCGATGGTCCGCCCGCGGTTTATATCGGGGGATGGGATACCTTCTGTCATGGGCGACATCATTATTTAGCGCGCGGGATGACGGATCAGTTTTCTACGGTGATTATTGACTATCGTGGACTGGGCGAATCGACCGATGATTATTCGGTGCCGGCCTCCACTCAGCTGTTCGCTGACGACATTATCGGTTTGTTAGACCACCTGAATATGAAGTCTGTTTATTTTGTCGGTTTGGTGGGCATTGGCGCTTGTATTGGGCAGTGGGTTGCCTTTAAGCGGCCTGATCTAGTGCGGTGTATGGTCAATATGGGTTGCTGGACTTGGGCTGATGCGATGCTGAGTGATCAACTGACAGCGTTTGGTGATATGCATGAGCACGCCGGCTTTCATGCCTTTCAGTCCATGGTTGCCTCGCTGTCGTTCCGCCCGGAATACTATAATGCCAATCGAGAAAAACTATTGGGTAGCGGCGGTGTCTGGGGAGCGCTAGAGGGCAGGATCCCTACACATCTCAGATTCATTGAGGCTTGTTTGGGGCATGATATCCGCCCGCACCTTAGTGACATTGCCGCACCCACCCTCGTGATTCATGCCGGAGAGGATATGATCACAGGGCCCAGAACGACGATGCCGTTAGAAGAGGGTCTGCCAAACTCAGTGGGCGTGAGTATGGATCGTGTGGCGCATGTCGTGGCCGGCAAGGAAGAGAAAATCGTCTTTGGTAAAATCCTGTTTGATTTCCTCAATGCCCACTAGACGATCCCCTATGACCAGCGATCGTTAAATAACGCCTCGAGAAGTCAGATCCTCGAGGTTTTCCACACCGAGTTCCCCTCCAATAATGTCGGCATTATCCGCGCCGAGGCCCGGGCCGCAGTGGGTGCTCAATCGCTGGTTGTTTAGCTTGATGGGGTTGCTGAGTCCGCGGTAATCACCAAACTCTCGGTGAGGCAGGGTTTGCATCATGCCAGATGACATCACAAATGGATTGTCGAGGGCACTGGGTAAGTCGTGGACAGGAGCGACGGGGATATAGGTCTGCAGCAGTTCGAACCAGTGGTCAGTGTCGGCCGTCTGAAAAATGCTGTCGAGCGACTCGGTGAGCGCATCTCGATTGTCCGCTCTTGCTGCCATGGTGCTGAACCGTGGGTCGTTGGCGAGTGCAACCTGATCAAGGCGCTCCAATAACAAGTGCCAGAATTTATCGGTCATACACATGATAAAGATCCAGCCATCCTGCGTTTTATAGAGCTGCACTGGCGTGTTGTACGGGTGTGCCGAACGTGCCACGCGCCCCGTTTCAATGCCGTGGTTTAAATACCACGTGCCAGGGTAGGTCAGCTGATGCAGCGCGACGTCAAACAGGCTGATGTCAACGTCGCGCCCCCCTTGTTGCGTGCGCGCTAACAAGGCCGCGACGCAACCCAATGCTGCAACAACGCCTGTCATGAAATCGATCATGGACAAGCCAAACCGGGAGGGCGGTGTTCCAGGCTCTCCTGTGACCGAGAGAAATCCGCACTCCGCCTGCATGAGGTAGTCATAGCCTGGCCAGTCGGCTCGGTCATTGTCACGGCCATAGGCTGAGATATGCGTACAGACAATATCGGCTTTGATATCCTTTAACGCCTCATAGTCCAGTCCTAGTTTTGCGGGCTGGCTGCCACGAAGATTATTCCAAACCACATCACTCTTGCGCACGAGATCATGAAACAACGCTCGTCCCTCATCACTTTTTAGATTCAGTGTGATGCTGCGCTTAGAAAGGTTAAAGGCTTGAAAATAAGCGCTGTCATCGTCGGCCAGCGTGACAGAGCCCGATTGTCTGGCGGGATCACCGCCAGTTGCGCGGTTTTCTATTTTAATCACTTCTGCCCCGAGCTCAGCGAGGTACATTGAGCCGTAAGGGCCCGCACCAAATTGCTCAATGGCGAGGATTCGAATACCGGCAAGGGGTTTGATCATGATGTGCTCCGAAGAATTGTAGATCGAGGTGGATGATACCTTGCACCTGTGTGCAGATTGGTGCATCGTGACGTGGTAGGCGAGAGTGTAGCAAATGTCCGGTCAATCGTTTTTCAAACGCTGTGATTTGTTTTGGAGACGGACGGACCTGCATTCATCGCAGTGAGGTCACAATAAGATCCTTAACAAGAGGAGGCCATTATGCCTTATCGTCTTGGTGTCGACGTCGGCGGCACATTTACCGACCTGATTCTCGTTGATGAGAAATCAGGGTCTATTCATACCGCAAAAGTACCCAGTACGCCTGCGGACTCTTCCATCGGCGTCATGAATGGCGTTGCCAAAATTTGCGATAACGCGGGTATTGATCCGAGCGGGATATCGCAAGTGATGCACGGTACGACTGTCGCCACCAACACGGTATTGACCGGCTCTGGAGCGAAAGTGGGGCTGGTAACGACCAAGGGTTATCGGCAAGTGCTTCAAATAGCGCGCTCCTATGTGCCCGGTGGCCTAGGGGGTTGGGTCATTTATAACAAGAGCGCCCCGCTAGCACCGCTATCGTGCACCATCGAAGTTGATGAACGTATGGGCGCTGATGGTGCTGTCGTGCGTGAGTTGAACGAAAAGTCAGTGATCCGCGAATTAAAGAAGCTGAAAAAAGAAAACATCGAGGCGCTGACCATCTCGCTGATTAACTCTTATGCGAATCCAGCCCATGAAAAGGCGGTCGAAAAGCTGGCGAAGCAGGTTTTACCCGGTGTACCGGTCTCCCTGTCTTATGACGTGGTGCCGGAAATGCAAGAGTACGAGCGTACGATTACGACGGTGGCTAACTCCTATGTGAGACCCAAGGTTGCTGATTACGTTAAAAACCTTGAGCGGAAACTCAAGGCGAGTATGAAGGACGTTAAATTACATATCTTGCGTTCTGACGGGGGAATGGCTTCTGCCAAAGTGGCGCAGTCACTCCCGGTGAACTTGCTCATGAGCGGACCTGCTGGTGGTGTCTCCGGTGCGGTTTGGGTTGCCAAGCAAGCAGGATTCGAAAACCTACTCACCTTTGATATGGGTGGTACGTCGACGGATGTTGCGCTGGTCCAAGACAGCAAAGCACAGCTGCGGCGCGAGACGACCGTGGGAGATGTCACCGTCAGAGCATCATCGGTCGATGTGAGAACGGTAGGGGCTGGCGGCGGTTCAATAGCGCACGTGCCTGAGTTGACGGGCGCCTTGCGTGTTGGCCCAGAGAGTGCCGGTGCTGAGCCGGGCCCCGCTGCTTACAACAAAGGCGGTGAGCTACCGACGGTCACCGACGCTAACGTGGTGTTGGGTTATCTGCCCAGTGAGGTTCGCCTCGGTGGTGATATGGAAATTCGTCGAGATCGCGCGGAACAAGCCATCGCGCCGATCGCTAAGGCACTCGGCATCTCCGTCAAGCGTGCGGCGGCGGGGATTATCGATATCGTGAATGAAAATATGTATGGCGCGTTGCGCCTAGTGTCGGTTGAGCAGGGATTTGATCCGCGTGACTTTGCCTTGATCGGCTTTGGTGGCGCCGGCCCATTGCATGCCAATGCACTCGGCCGATTGATGAATAGTTGGCCGGTGATTATTCCGCCGGGCCCGGGCGTGCTATGTGCCTATGGAGATGCAACGACTCGAGTGCGCGATGAAGCCTCACGGACTTTTATTCGCCGTTTTGGCAAAACATCGCCAGCTGAGTTACTGCGCATTTATCAGCAGCTCGCTAACAAAGCGCTCAAGACGCTAGAGAAGGAGGGTGTCCCCAAATCTGAGCGATCTGTCAGTTATGAGGCGGATGTCCGATACGCGGGCCAAGGCCTGCAGCTAACCGTGGACTTCGATATCAAAAAACTGAAGTCCAAAGGCCTGTCTGTCATCGGCGACCCATTTGATGAAATGCATGCTCAGCTGTTTACTTTTGCCCTAGATGCCGACAAGGAAATCGTCAACGTGCGTGCGGTAGCGCAGGGTAAGAGCGCCGAGATCGATGCTAAAAAAGCCACGCGTTCGGGGAGCCGTACGCCGGTGGCTGCTGCGAAAATTGGCGTGTCAAAGGTCTTCATGGAAGGCAAAGATATGGACGCGAATTTATATCGCCGCGACCAATTAAAAGCCGGCAACAAAATAGAAGGCCCTGCGGTAATACTAGAGATGGATTCAACCACGGTGATCCTCTCGGGCCATACCGGCAATGTCGACAAGTTCGGCAACATCTTGATCGCACCGTCTGCTTAAGCGAGGGAACGAAACATGCCAGCAACTATTGTTGAAACCAACTCAAAGAAATTAAAGCGTAAAGACATCGATCCCATCACGCTGGATATTATTGAAAATGCGATGATGAATGCGCGTTACGAAATGGACGCTGTTGTCTTTCGGACAGCGATGTCACCTGGTATTCGCGAACAAAACGATATGTTCCCGATGATTGCGAATCTTGAAGGCAAGATGGTCGTGGGTCAGTTTGGAAGCTTCATCCATGGCTTTAAAGAAGCCTACGATGGCAGCATTGAAGAGGGGGATCTGTTCCTCACGACTGACCCCTACGCCTGCAATGGCGCGATCAGCCACATCAATGATTGGCTGCTGCTGCGACCTATCTTTAAGGATGGCCGATTGATTGCCTATGCGGCCATGTTCGGTCACATGACGGACGTCGGTGGCAAGGTGCCGGGCAGTCTGCCAACCGATGCGAGAGAAATCTTCGAAGAGGGTATTCGCGTTCCGCCATTGAAGATCTTCAAAAAAGACGAGCTACAAACCGATGTGCTGGAATTGATCCTGCACAACAGTCGAATGCCCACCTGGAACCGCAGTGACTTCAATGCGCTGGTCGCCGCGATGCGCACCGCTGAGAAGCGTGTCATCGAGATGGCCGAGCGGTTTGGGGATGACGAGTATTACTCGGCGCTAGACGAGCTATTGGCCCGTAACAAGCGTGCCATGGCGAAATTGATCAAGGACACCGTACCCGAGAAGAAGCAGCATTTTGAGGACTACATCTGTGATGACGGTCTCGGTATGGGCCCCTATCGTATTAAGTGCGCGATGTGGCGCGATAAAGGCAAGGTCATCTTTGATTTTGAAGGCACTGATCCTCAATCGATCAGCTCCATTAATTTCTATCTGAACGAAGAAATGTTCAAGATGTTTTGCGGCGTTTACATGATCATGGTGTTTGATCCCCAGATCATGTTTAACGACGGCTTTTATGACCTCATGGAAGTACACATCCCTAACGGCACCTTATTAAAGCCACGCGAACCGGCGGCATTGTCTTGTCGAACCCACGCCCTAGGGAGAATATTTGATGTGCTCGGCGGGCTGCTGGGACAAGGTGACCCAGACTTCCTGGCGGGGGCGGGTTTCTCTGATAGCCCTCACTTCATGTACTCGGGTTATGACAAAAATGGCGAGTGGTATCAGCTTTATTCGATCGGCTTTGGTGGGATCCCAGGGAAGCCGTCTGGTGACGGGCCTGACGGGCACTCACTCTGGCCAAGCTTTACTAATGTACCTAACGAGTTTCTCGAGAGTTATTTTCCGCTTCGTATCGAGAGTTATGAAACCATTACGGATAGTGGTGGAGCGGGGTATAACCGCGGCGGCAATGGCCTTCGAATGGGGTACTGCTTCCTTGAGCCAGGCACCATTTCAATTCACGACGATCGTTGGTTGACCTACCCATGGGGTGTCAACGGTGGTTTGCCGGGACGTCGGTCTGAAAAGATCCTCAAGCGCGCAGACGGCAGCACGGAGATGATGCCGAGTAAGTGCGATCGAATCGTCGTCAGTGCCGGTGATATTTTGTACTTTAATACGTGGGGTGGCGGCGGTTGTGGTGACCCCTTCAAGCGTGAGACTGAGCGCGTCGAGTTTGATGTGCGCGCAGGGCTGGTGTCGGTAGAAGGTGCTCGTCGTTATGGTGTCGTGATGAACGCTGATATGTCGGTCGATGAGAAGAAAACCAAAACGTTGCGAGCGCGAATGGCGAAGCAGCGCGGTAAAGTCAAAATGTTTGACCGCGGCGGTGATATTGCGGAGCTTAAGAAACGGTGCAAGAAGGAAACCGGACTGGATGCGCCACGCCAGCCTGAATTCCAGGCCTGGGCGCTGAAGTATTTGGAGGAGCAACCTAAAGCCAAAGGGCGCGGCAAAAAAGTGGCTCGAGGCTGATCGATACATCCTCAGCTCGTTCAATTAAAAGCCGGGCTTGCCCGGCTTTTTTTGTGGTGTGTCAGGTCACTGCGCAAAATGCTGCGTAGAAGTGCCGCGTAGAAGTGCTGTTGAAAGGTGCTGCTGAGAGGTGCTGCTGAGAGGTACCGTGTGCAGGGAAGGGCATCTATTCGGGGAAAGATGACACTCTAGCCTTTTGCATTGCAGCGCGAATGGGCGACAGAATAACAGGGCGCAACGCGCAGTTTTCGTTTGCGCATAGAGACTAGCAACGGCGTGCAGTCGACGCTGATCTTGGTGCTGGCCTCTCTGTAACGGTTGTTAATCGCGAGTAAGCGTAAGAGTGCAGGCATGGACTGAGGCGGCGAGCCGTGACGGACGTCGATAGCACAAACCAAGCACGACCAGTTCGCCCGGCGCCCTTGGGAGTCTCCACCAAGCTCGAGTCGGGAAACGGATCCGAGCAGGGAGCGGCTGCCGAGGCCGACGCCGCAAGCCGTAAGCAGCAAGCCATCAGCCATCAGCCATCAGTCTCCTAGGTTCCTTGGGGAGCCGCGTCGTCTGAGAGACTCCCCTACAGTGCGGCTGTCTGATCTCAGGGGGCTGATTCCTCGCGGAGTCAGACTGTGGGTGATGCGCTGATAGCGGGGTCTCGAGGTGAAGGGCACAGTGGTATAAGTCAAATGCGAGGCATAAAAAAGCCGGGCGGTGCCCGGCTCTCGCGTTGACTTTACTGCTTTAGAAATTCCACTGGAACTCGACGCCCGCTGTGCGATAGGTGCCGGGTGTGACGAATGCACCGCCAAACTCCGGCGCCATGATCACCTCGCCCACGTACTCTTCGTCAAAGAGGTTACGAGCGAAGGCTGTAACGGTCCATTGATCACCGCCGACACTCACGCGTAAGTTGGTGATGCCGTAGCCGTCCACTTTCGTGTTCTCGTAGCTGGTATCCAGGCCGCCTTCACCAGGCACTAGACGCTGAAGCGAAGCAGGCACTGAATTGTTCGGTGCAATGCCCAAAGATGGTACGCCGGCGTTGAGGGTATCCAGATCGTTACCTTGAACAACGTGGTAGAACACATCGCCTTGATAGGCGTATTCGACTCGAGCCATTAAGTTCAGATCGCCAATATTCTGGTCCCACGTTAATGCGAGGTTGGCGGTGAACTCTGGCGCATTAGGGACGTCATTTCCTGCGACGTAGGGTCGCACGGTCATGGCGTCTATTTCGCCGTCGATGGTGCTATAGCCTGCATCCAAACGAAGCCCATCGGTCATCTGCCATGAACCGCCGAGCTCAAAGCCCTGAATCGTGACTTCGTCGATGCCCTCAACCGTTCTCATCAAACCGAAGGGGCCGACATAAAACTCAAAGAACTGCATGTCATCAACTTCGGTGTGGTAAGCGGCTGCGTTTAACTGCAAGTTGCCGTCAAGCAAGGTAGAGCGGAAACCGACTTCGAATGAACTCGAAGTTTCTTCTTCGTAGATTTCCGGCGGTGCAACGGGCAGGCCATCGGGGTTGACCAAGAACAAACTGATGATCTCGGTTCCGCCGAGGTTGTTAAAGCCGCCTGTCTTAAAGCCCACACCCCAACTACCAAAGACCGTGGTGTTATCTGACACGTCATAGGTCAAGCTGACTTTCGGCTGAATCGCGTCGAATTCTTCGCTTCGATCAGCCACTCGAGTGCTGACAGCACCAGTATCAAGGTCGATGAAAGCCGGGTTCCAAGGCGTACCGCCGAGTGGTGCCCCATTGAGTGTGCAACCTCCCTCGAAGAATTGACCGCAGTAGTTGATGCGGGTCGACACTGCCCCATCAGCAGGGCTGGGAACGGCGTTTTTGACCTTTCTATCCTCGATGTCATAACGCAGCGCAAACGACAGTTCCAATCGATCGGTCATATCGTAGTTGATCGAGCCAAAACCCGATAATACCGTTGTCTCAAAGTCGTCCAATACCAGCGCATCAGTCAGCTCATTCACAAAGGAGCGAGGTAGCTGCGCGCGGTTATCGTCCTCTAACTGAGCGACGCCCACACGACGGTCAATATTGAGGAAGTACATCCCGGCTTGCCACCGAAGACGCTGATCAGAATCAGACGTGTATTGCAGCTGAAAGCTCAGGTCACGCTGATTACGCTCTTGGTATTGGTACCCGTCACAGGTCGTCGGGCTATAAGGAGGGAAAAAGGGATTGCCATCCGGTGAGAAGCCCGCCAGGTTAAAAGTCGGCTGCTGCATGGGTGTGCCATCGCCCAGAAAGAGTGATCGGTCGGCCGCGGTCTGCTGACAGTGGTCTAGGTTGTTATAGAAGCCAAAGGCGCCAGATGTGCCATCCGCCAAAAAATACTGTTCTTGGTCAGAGAAAAGCGCCCAAGCTGTGATAGTGCCATTTTCTAGCTGCTGGTCGATCTTCACTGAAAACTCAAGCGTTTCCTGCTCATTTTCTGGGTCGACGTTAGGGCTATACACCCATTCAAACTCGTTGACATCGACGGCTGCGGCGGTGTTATCGACACCGAAATCTTGCAAGCCAGCAAGGGCGCCGACAAAGAAGGGGAGCTCAAAGGCAGCGTTGAAGGCAATAGACGCTGCCGATACCTCGGAGTACCGTAACTTGGTATCGATAGACAGCGTGTCAGTGGGATCAAAGACGATGCGAGCGCTAACCGCGGTTTCCTCGTAGTCATTGACCACATCATCGTTAAGATAGACGTTTTCTAAGAAGCCATCAGTCTTGCGCGAGGTGACGGTCAATCGTCCAGCCACGTCGTCCCCTAAAGGACCGGCAATGGTGGCTGTGCCATAAAAAGTACCATGTTCAGCAGCACCAACTTTGATGCTGCCTTCTCTCTCCTGAGTCGGCCGTTTCGTGGACATGATCACCGCACCTGCTGCGGCAGAGCGGCCATAGAGCGCCCCTTGTGGCCCCTTAAGGATCTCGATTTGCGCTAAATCGGGATATTCCCGGTTAAAAGCTGAGGGGTTGGTATACAGCACGCCATCAACAATAAAGGCGAAGTTAGCTTCGGCATCACGGGCACCGTTGATACCGCGTATCGCCAACTGGCTGTCGCCGACTTCAACTGAGTTCACAAACGTCACACCGGGCGTCATATAAACAAAGTCCTCAGCCCGCGCAATACCCATGTTCTCAATTTGGCCTGCGGTAAATGCGGTCACTGTCGCGGGAACATCTTGCAGTGATTCTGTTCGCGCTCGGGCCGTCACGACTACTTCTTCTAGTTGCGCCATGGCAGTATTGGGTGCCAACAATGACGTGGCGGTAATGGCTGTGGATACCGCAGCCGCTAAAGGGAGTGAAGCCAGAATCTGTCGACGCCGGTTGAGTGGATAGCAGCTCCTCATGGGTAGCCTCCTTCTTTAATGATGAGCCTGATACGACCCAAATTTATTGTTGTTACTGTGTAATCGCTACCTTGGATTACTGTTACGGCAGGCATCGATCGCTATATTGTCCGGACAACTTATCGCAAAGACCCTAATATCCCCTCGCGATCGGCATCGGTCAAGTCCAGTTCGGCAATAATTTGCGCAGTTTCTGCACCGACAGGCGGTAAATAGGTCCGGATTTGTGCCGGTTCTTGTAAAAAATGCACCGCACTACCGATGTGATCATTGCCCTGTTCGTCTTGAAAGCGCATGCCACGTTGCCAGACATGCTCGGTATTCCAGGCTTCCTTGAGTGACACGACCGGACTCCAGCAAATATCTCGGCCTTCGAACCACGACTCCCATTGCGATCGAGAGCGCGTTCTAAAAGTATCGCGGAGAAAAGCGATGGCCTCCCAATGGCCTTCGCCTGCTGTGCCAGTCACCGGCGCAATGAAATCGGGTCTGTTGAGTCCTTCGAATAAGGCGGTGACAAATTTATGCTCGCCTCCGCCGAGTGCCAAATGCTGCCCATCGGCAGTCTCATACACATTGAGCATGGCGTTGCCACCATGCGTTCGCTCTTTGAGACGCTCAGGAGCCTGATCCCCTCCAAACACAGGCCCCATAATATTGGGACTGGCGGCCAGCACAGATTCGAACATGCTGATGTCCACAAAATCACCCTGGCCCGTGGTCTGTCGCCGCAAGAGGGCCATGAGAATCCCCGAGAGCGCCAGGTTGCTCGCCAGCATGTCGGCGATCGGGACGCCGATAATGGCGGGTCCGGCAGTCCCCTCTGGGGAGCGCGTGACGTCCAATACCCCGGCTGCCGCTACCGTGGCGGTGTCGTGAGCAGGACGATTACACCACGGCCCGGTTTGTCCGAAGGCGGAAATTGAGCAATACACGAGACCCGGGTTGTCGGTCGACAAGGCGGCGTAATCAATACCGAGCCGTGCGGCGACGCCGGGTCGGAATGCCTCGACGATAACATCGACGGTTTTGGCCAGCGCCAGTAGCGCTCGCTTGCCTGCCTCGGTTTTTAAGTCGAGCGCAATACTTTCTTTGCCTCGCTGCGTATTGCGAAACATGACGGTCTCGCCCCCTTGCTGCCACGGAAAAGCATCAGCTGATCGGGTGGGCTCGGGGGCTCTTGGGTTTTCTACCTTGATAATGCGCGCACCATGGTCTGCCATGATCTGCGTGGCCGCCGGTCCCGGAAGGAACAGCGAGAGGTCAAGGACAGTGATGCCTTCAAGTTTCATGGGGGCTTCCGCTAACAGGTGATGCCATCGGTGCTCAAATCTGCCAGATCTTTTTCCGATAACCCCAACAGCTCACCCAAGATCTCGGCGTTGTGCGCCCCGATTTTAGCGCCAGGCCAGTCGGTGCGGCCAGGCGTCTCGCTGAGCTTGGGCATAATGGCAGGGATTTTCAGTGGCTCACCGTCGATCTCGACCGTCTCGAACATACCGCGGGCAAGGTAGTGAGGGTCCGTCATCATGTCTTCTACGCTGTAAATCGGCCCTACTGGTACCCGTGCTCCCTCTAGCTTGGCGATGATGTCTGCCGCGTTATGCGCAGTGCACCACTGTGCTAGCGCAGCATCGATACGTTGCTCGTGAACGACGCGCCCCTGGTTATGTTTTAGCTCAGGGTCATTCGCCATGTCCTCACGACCAGCCTCCGTCATTAGCCGCTTGAAAATGGAGTCGCCATTGCCGCCAATGACGACATATTTGCCGTCAGCGCAGGCGTAGGTATTGGTCGGTACGATACCCGTGATGGTGGTTCCTGAGGGCTCGCGGATAACGCCCGCGCCATCGTATTCCGGCACTAGGCCCTCGAGCAGATTAAAGATGGATTCGTACAGCGCCACATCGACAACCTGACCCTTGCCGCTTTTATTACGTTCAATAATCGCAAAGGCAACGCCCAGTGCGGCATGGATCGCGGCAACCGTATCGCCCAGAGAAATATTGGGTCGGACCGGCGCTTTACCGGGCTCCCCGTTGATATACCGGAACCCGCCATAGCCCTCGGTGACCGAGGCGTAGCCTGGTTTCTCCGAGAAAGG
>CAJQKG010000112.1 GCA_905478845.1 uncultured Luminiphilus sp. | reverse complement strand
GGCCTCGCTGAACTGGGTCGCGAAACCGGCACGATGATTAAGCAATACGGGTTCACCTTTGCTCAGGCCATACGCGACTGGCGTCTGTGGTTACTCGGTGCCATTTTTCTGCCGCTTTCCTTTGCGATTGGCGGCCCTATTCCGAACCTTGAAACGATGCTGGGCTCAAAAGGTTTTGACCGTGTCGATGCAGTGATCTTGGCCAGCTTTCTCGGTTATTCGGTGTATGCAGGGCGCCTCATCGCCGGCTATTTACTCGATTATATCTGGGCGCCGGCAATTGCCTGCGCACTGATGATTATGCCCGCCGCCTCCATGCTCATGTTCACTGCAGTGGATCCGGGGTATTCGCAAATGGTGATTGCCATTGTGTTACTGGGCGTTGCTGCCGGTGTCGAGTATGACTTACTGGCTTATTTGGTCTCTCGCTATTTCGGGGTCCGCAGCTATTCCCGGATCTACGGCGCACTCTATGCCCTCTTTGGGCTCGGCGCAGGCTTTGGTCCCGCCACCTTTGGATGGATCTACAGCAGTTCAGGCTCTTATGATCAAGCCCTTTATTACTCGATGTGGGGGTTTATCATTTGCTCTCTTGCTCTGTTGTTACTCGGTCGTTATCGAGACGAGCAGTTAAAGGCCATGGTCTGAACTGCCCATGAAACCTGATCCAAAGCTCAACCGGATCGCACCTGATGAGATGCCAGACGATATTGCCTCAGCCTGGACCCGCTCGATGGATCTGCGCGGTGATGCCACGTTTTTTGAGGTTTTTGCGAATCATCCCGAATTGTATCGGTGGTACGTGAATCAGTTTTATGGCGATGTCTTTCGCGGTGGCAAAGTTGCCCAACGCTATAAAGAACTCCTCCGGCTGCGGCTCTCCACGCTACATGGTTGCCGCTTTTGCAATCAGGGGAATCGGCTCGATGCGCTTGAGGCAGGGCTCACTGAAGCCCACATTGCCGCTTTTGATAGACCCGAATCGGGGCCTTTTACGCCCGCCGAGCTCGCCGTACTGGCGTTGGGCGCTGAGCTGGCGCTCACGCAATCAGCTGGGATCCTCAGTGAGGCATTACACACCCAGCTGGCTGCGCATTTTGATGACGCTCAAATCTTAGAACTGGGCTTGGTGGGTGGCATCTTGGCCGGCGTGGCGAAGTTTATGTTTACCTATGACCTGGTGGAAAAAGAGGACAGTTGCCCCTTTCATCCCGCATCTTAAGATCGACCATCATTTATCACAAAATCACTGACCAGAGTCGCGATCACCTCTGCCCCTCGCTCAAAGGCCGGCGCCGTGACATCGTCTCGTTCAACTAAAGTGGCATTCGGTATCCAGTCGGCGGTTTGCAGCGTGCCCTCGCGCAAACTCGATTGCGTCGCAATCACCAACGTCGGTTTTTCAACCTGCTCACAGGCCGCTTCCACTTCATAGGTGGCTGCCGCGTGATAACCCGCATTACGGTGCTCCCCCGCGCTAATGAAATCTATGAATAGCGCAAAAGCCCGATCGAAGGGGACATCCGCTAATCGATCCACGACCATCGACTGAAAGAGCCCGTTCAACGGATCTTCTTGTGTTAGATATTGAGGTGGTACGGTCAGGGATTCGCGCAGTGATGCCATATCTGGGCCGGTAAAGACGGGCACGTCCACTAACACTAAACCCGCAACCTGTTCGGGAAAGCAGTGCGCCATGTCGATGGCGACTAAGGCGCCAGAATGAAATCCTGTGAGCCACACCGGCGTTGATGACGTCGCTAACAACGGCGACATAGCGCACGTGAATTCCGCCACTGTCGGCTCGTTCGCCAATGCATCAGAGAATCCATAACCCGGTAAGTCAGCACTCCACACCGGCCCCTCGTAGGCCCTTGCAAAACGATCGAAGAAACGACCACCAAACGGCACAGGAGGCAAACAGATCAGGGGGGAATGATCAGGTCGAGCGCCCTCCCATGACCACACATGCAACTGCCCCTCAGCGTTGTCGATATAACCACGGCGGGTATTTGCCATCTACAGTAACCCCTCATGTTCAGTCACACCCCGGCCATAGTTTGCCAAGATACCGCGCAAGCCCAACAGCACGGGTACCCCAAAGATCACAGGAATAACTGCCATCGAATAGCGAATGCCATCAACACCGAAAACATGATCATTGAGTAGCGCAACGCTAGTGGGCCCTAAGAATAAACCCGCCATACTGATACACATATAATACAACGCCACGGTTTGCGCCTTGATCGGGCCGGGCGCAATGCGCAGTAGCGCGGTGACACCCATGGCAGAGGTCATCCCAATGCCCATGTTATTCACGGCGAAGACCGCCATTGCCACTGGTGCGGTGGGCATCAAGGGGAAGGCAGCGCCCGATACGACGGTCACTAACACGCCAAAAAAAGCGATCTTCATGGCCACATCTTGCTTGCCCTGCGACAGCCAATGATCACAGAGCCAACCTGCCGATAACACCGCGGCGGGACCAAAAATAATGAGTAATACGCCATTAATCGAAGCGTAATAACTCGTCTCCCACCCCCAAGTGCGTTCAAAAAGGGCCGCCCCCCAACCTTGGCTATAAGCCACAATCGTCATAAAACAAAATAAGCTGATAAAACCGCCATAGAGCCGCCAACGCTGCCGCACATGCTTGAGCATGTCTGACAGATTGCCCCCCATGGTATTCACCCCAGGGGAACGTGCAGGCTCACGCAGTAAAAAGAACAGGGCTGACACAACAAGCCCGGGTAAACCGACAATAAAAAACGTGGCCTGCCAGGGCATTAATTCGCCCACCATCGGCAGCGTGATGGAGCCTCCAGACTTTGCCCACGTGAGAACACCTGCCCCGAGTAGCGACGCAAAACCAGCGCCCACCGAGAGTGCCATGGTGTAAACGGCGATAGGCCGGGAGCGTTTCTCCGGCGGGAAGCTATCGGAAATAATCGACATGGCGCAGGGGCTCAGAGTCGCCTCCCCTACCCCAATACTCATGCGAGCAATAAATAGGTGGGTAAAGTTACGCGCGAGCCCTGACGCCGCAGTGGCAATGGACCACACGGCAATGCCGATGGCGACAATGCGCACCCTATTTTTTTTATCTGCCAACCACCCCAAGGGCAAACCCATCGTGGCATAAAAGATCGCAAAGGCCGGACCCAATAGCAGCCCAATTTGCGTATCGGTAAGATCGAGGTCTGCCTTAATCGGCTCAATGAGCAACCCCAAGACATAGCGATCAACAAAAGAAAAAACGTAGGCAATCGTCAGTAGCCCCACCGTCAGCCACCCATAGGCGAGGCTGCTGGCTGGCGGCGTATTGGGCGCCGCAGTGGGCTCATTCATACGAACTGATTCACTTCCACAAAGTACCCGTTAGGATCAAAGAAGCTAATGCCCAGCACTCTGAACACACCCCCATCCGGTTTGGGATATTCACTGATCACTGGCTCACACACCATCTCGAGCCCCGGTACGTCTTTTAACTGTTCAAACGCGCCCTTCACATCCTCGTGGTGCAAGACATACACCGATTCACCCACTCGTACTCGGTTAGGCACGGGCCTTGGCGGGGGCTCGGGCAACGGCGGGTCGATGTATTGCAATATACCGAGCATGCCGATGAAATCGTCTTTACACTTCAGCATCACCAGGCGGGTCTGTGAATTGGGCTCACCCGCCGGCAGCCCGTCACCCGATACCAGTATTTTCTCATCGTAATGCACCGCCATCCCCAAAATATCGCGATAGATGCTCAGGGCGGCGTCAATGTGATTCACCAGCATGGTGGTGCGTCGTATCAGAACAGGGACATCGCTCATCGTGTTACCTTTGTTTTATAGTTATAACATTAGTACTTTACGGGTGTAACCGACAAAGAGGCAAGTACCATGACGCCAGCGATCACTATTCCAGGGCCAACTCAGGGCTATTGGCCTACCCTGATCACAGGAACACGAGCAAAACGCTCACGCCGCATAGTGGGCACCGCATTGGGTTTAGCGCTGACAATCTGCCTGCCCACTACGTCGTGGGCTCAGGGACAAGATAGCGCCACGTGGAGTCGTGATCGCCAGGTGATTGAAGCCCTGCTCCCCGGATTTTATAGCAATGCCAACCAAGCTTATTTCGACGGCCGCCGCCAAGTACCGCAACCGCAAAATCGATACAACCTGTCGATCGAGGCCTCAGCAGAGCCGCATGTGTTTAACGCCACACGCACCAGTACCGAGGGCGCAGTGATCAGCACGCAACGCTGGTCGCTCTTTGATGACGACGCCAAAGAAGCGGTGCGTATGGAAATAGATGACACCCAAGCCGGCAGCCAATGCCCGGTTTGGTGGACACGGGATGCCGCACAATTTAGCGCAGCAGCAGACGCAGACTGCGCCGAAGACCCAGGCAGTCCCATCACTTTATCACTGGCACAACAACAGCTCTGGTGGTCCTCGCGCAATAACGATAGCGCGATAAAACTCCATCGCAGCCGCGCCTTTACCTGTTACGCCGATATCCCCGGCGTTGGTGGGGGACGCGACGAGCCTTATACGCGCTACGACAACTTGAGCCTACATGATCAGGGAGCAGAGACGTGGTTTACCGATAAAGACGGCAGAACACTCGGGCTACGACTCTTTAACGTCGACTGGCCCATTAACAACTATGAGGGTTACTTTACCCGGGACTCGCTGGTGATTTACGTGGTCGAAAAATTCGACGATGGCACTACCAAAGAGCATGGCTATGCCTTTACATTGCCGGAGGCCAATCGCATCGGCATAAATTTAAAGTGGCTATTAGCGAGTTGTTTTATGGTCTCGGGCAAAGTGGATACGCCAACCCTGTAGGGTGACCTCCACTGGCAATTTGCCCAGTGACGAGGGGGCTTGGCTGTCCCCACCAACACTGAGGCGATGATGACACGTGCCGGCTACCGTCATAAACCGCATCATGTGACCCACTGCATAAGGACACACACTCGATGACACTCACTCGGCGCACCGTATTACGCAACGGCGGCACTGCACTGGCCTCACTGGGTGCTGCCAGTAAGGTGGCCATTGCGGCCGAAACCCCGCCCTCTCAAGAAAATACAGTCGCACAGGGCGGGGGGACCTATGTTCTGGTGCATGGCACTTGGCACGGTGGTTGGGTGTGGCGCGACGTCGCTGATCGACTCATTGCACAAGGACACCGCGTGTTTACGCCCACCTGCACCGGCTGTGGCGAACGCCTTCATCTCACCGGCCCGGAGGTTGGGCTAGAGACTCACATCGATGACATTGTGAATGTGATCGAATACGAAGAACTCAGCAATGTGATCTTAGTCGGCCATTCCTTTTCCGGCATCACGATTACCGGAGTTGCCGATCGGTTGCGCGAAAGAATCGAGCGCATCGTTTTTTTTGACGCGCTGGTGCCTCGCCCGGGCCGGATGAGCGGCGTGACCAAAGACCCCGCAACAGGTGAATACCCTGCGTGGTGGCGAGCACGGCAAGAGCACTTTATTGAGGGCTACCAAATGGATCTTTGGAAAGACTACCCGATGGACATGCTAGTGCCGCCCGACTATCCCGATGTGGCAGCCAAATTGCGGCGACTCATTACCCCCCACCCCGCCAAACAGTGGACTGATACCTTAGTATTAGAGAACGGAGGATGGGCCGGGTTACAGCCCACCTACTTTCATTGCGTGGGCCAAACCTACCGCAAGAGTTCTGATCTGATGGTGGGCCCTGCCAGAGGACCCGACTGGCGCTTTGTTGAACTCGAGATCCCTCGCGATGGGATGTTGACCCACCCCGACCTGGTCGCCAATGAACTCGCTCTCATCAACGGTAACCGACGCGCGGCTAAACCAACGCGAGGCTAATCAGTCGGGCCTCGCGACCCTATAGGGAGGGCTCAGGGCAGCGAGTACCCGCCTGACATTACCAAGTGCAGTGGTTCGATCACGTGAGCACACGAGCCGTCACAGCACTGAGTGACTGCTTCCGACGGTGCGGGATAGTAAGAACCAATCCAACTGCAAGCCCACGTATTATTGCGATGTCCGTGCCTTCAGCGCAGGGGCCACGCGGGCAGCGATGTCCA
>CAJQKG010000111.1 GCA_905478845.1 uncultured Luminiphilus sp. | reverse complement strand
CCGACACCGGCGGCGAATAACATAGAGAACCAAGATAAAAACCCATAATCGGGTTCGGCATGATCCGGACCCAGCTTGATATCGCCGTAGCGAGAAACCGATAACACCAGCACCATCACAGCCATGAGGGCAATCACCAGCACATAAAACCAGCTTGCCGCTTGAACGATCGCGGCCTGCAAATCCGCGAACACCGCGACACCGTCTCCCGGCATCGTCACCACAGCCACAACGCCGATGGCTAACAGCACCAGCGCGGGGTAGAAAACGGCAGGATCAATCGAAAATTCGGGGCGAGCTGAACGCGTCATAAGTCAATTTCTGGAGTATTTAGCCGTAGTGTAACCGATGAGTGATAATCCGCGACGCGATCAGCCAATGCGGAAACACAACAAGAAATTATTCTTTGTTGTCAGATCGGCCTCACGGGAGAATCGTTGAACTCTCCGATCGCGCTGAATCCCATTGTTGAGGGGACCCGGCTGGCCAAGGCGACTTCGCGGCATGCCGAAGTTGCTTGTTCTTAACAAGGATGGGGGTTTGCAGGCGGGGATGATAAAAGGTAGGCTTTTATATGACTATAAAAGCAATATAGCAATTATCCTGTCACTCAAAGAAGGGAACCAGTATGTCTCATCCCCAACGTTTTCAACGCACCCCACTCGCTGCGGCGCTTGGTTTTGCGCTTTTACCACTCGTTTCTAGCCCTGTTCACGCACAACTCGAAGAAGTTGTGGTAACAGCAACCAAGCAGGCCGAGAGCCTGCAAGATGTGCCAATCTCCGTGAACGCCCTGTCGGGTGATTCCATGCGTGAGCAAGGCATCATGACCTTTGACGAATACGTCAACTTTCTACCCAACGTAGTCGATGCAGGTAATGCACCCGGCATGCGTGAAATCTACATTCGCGGCTCTGCGACCGAGCAGGGATCCGTCACTGTCTCGTCTGCGCAGGGCTCAGCGCCGGGCGTAGCACTCTACCTCGACGAGACGCCGATTTCTTTTGGCGGACGAAACCTGGACGTCTACGCAGCCGACCTAGAGCGCATTGAGGTACTGGCAGGCCCACAAGGCACCCTGTTTGGTGCCAGCTCGCAGGCGGGCAACATGCGTATGATCACCAACAAGCCCGTTATCGGTGAAATGCAAGGTCGAGTCGATGTCGGCATGTCATCGACTCATGGCGGCGATACCAGTAGCAATGTGGAAGGCATGATCAACATGCCCATCGGTGACAGCCTAGCCATTCGCGCGGTGGGTTATAACAACCGCCAGGGCGGCTGGATCGACAACACCGCTTCTACGTTCACCCCGTCAGGACCCGTTATCGACCGCAACTCGATCGGTTACGGCCCTTACTTTAGAAACTTCCCCGACACCGTCGTGAATAGCGTCAGCAACTCGGAAGAAGTGAAGGACGATTGGAACGAAGCAACCTATACGGGCTTCCGCGTGGGCGTTAAGTGGGACGTGTCTGATGACTGGAGTGTCCTTGTCCAGCACTCATCTCAGAAGCTTGATGTCGAAGGATCATTTCTGATCGATCCCAGCCTAGGCGACGACAAGTCAGCCAAATTTGAGCCTGAAAGTAATGTGGATGAGTTTGACCTCACCACATTGACCCTTGAGGGACGGGTTGCGGGACTTGATATTGTCTATGCCGGTGGCTATTTGGATCGAGAAATCGATTCGGTCATCGACTATACCCACTACAACAACGGTGGCGGCTACATCACCTACTACCTGTGTAGCGGCAACATTTACGCTGATCCGGGCCCCTCAAACCAGAACACCTGCTTCGATCCTCGAAAAAGGTACTCGGATACCACGACCAACGAACGCACCACCCACGAGCTGAGAATCAGCACCGATCCGGATCGTCGCTGGAGAGTGATGGCAGGGGTGTACTTCAGCGACGTAGAAACCAAGACGCTGGGTGAGTTCCAATACTATTCAAGTGGTGATGCCTTCAGCGATTTTCAGGTCCAGTATTATGGCGCGGGCGCTCAATCGCCCTATCAGCTGGCGAACGAGACAATCCCGGGGGTAGCGGGAACCAATCAAGTCGGTCCCACCGGGCCACTGACCACTTTCTATAACGATTACACGCGAACCGAGGAAGAACTCGCGTTTTTCGGTCAGTTAGCCTTCGATATTACCGATAATCTCACCGCCACCCTTGGCGCTCGAAAGTATGATCTCGAGACGCAACTCCAAGGCGCATCCAACTTCTCCTTTGGGTGCCGGTACGGTGGTAACGGCGGCGGCGGCGCAGCAGACGGATTCTGTAATAGCCACCGCTTCAGTAATAGTCCAACCGATCGCTTTACAGCTCTCGGCGCCTACAACGCAGGGAGTCTCTCGGACGATCAGTTCCTAGGCCTTCTCAATTATCCCGGCGCAGCAGAAACGTATGGCGGCAGCGCGAAGGAAATGTTCCGAGGCGGCGGTAGTAATGCAGCCACGCTGCAAGCCATCAAAGAAGGTCGGCTTGATATTTCTAGCATCAACAGCAGCGGCGTCACCGAAGAAGACGATACGATCATTCGATTCTCTCTGGATTGGAGAATCAATGACGACATCATGCTTTACGGTGTGTATTCAGAGGGATATCGACCCGCCGCTCAAAACCGGAACGCCGGGCAGTTGGCGAGCAACCAAAGCGGCATCTACGAGGGCTACGTAGTCCCCGCAGTGGCGACCACCGATGAACTGGAGAACATGGAGCTAGGAATCAAGTCAGAGCTTTTTGACAATACCCTGCGACTCAATGCCAGCATCTATAGCACCGAGATCACTGATCTGCAGGTAGCCCGATTCGATCCGTCTAACGTTGCGTTCTTGGTCTTCCTTGAGAACGTCGGTGACGCCGAAACGCGCGGTCTGGACGTTGACTTTATGTGGGCAGTCACAGGCCGACTCACTCTGTCAGGTGCGGCGAGTATTCTCGACACCGAGTTAACACGCATTAACGATCAGCTCCAAGGAGTCAGTGTGCCTAAGGGATCTGAGTTGCCGCTGGCGCCCAGCTTCTCTGGTAATCTCCGTGCGCGTTACGACTTTGACATCATGAATGGCAACGCTTGGGTGAATGCCGCACTGGTCTACCGCGGTGAAACTGTCACGGGTATCGTCGGAAGTGCCGAGTTTATGACTGACACTCATAACCTCGCTTATGGCAATGATCCCGGTGTCAGCATTCAGAACGAGGGCGGCACTTTTGGTACGGTGGCCACATCAAATGGCAACATCCCTTCCAACTCGCGCTATGTCAATGATGCGGCAACCACCATGAATATTGGCTTGGGCTACGCACGAGAGAACTGGACAGCAGAAGTCTTTGTTAATAACGTCACCTCAGAAGAAGGTTATGTTGTGCAAACGGCTGGTAAATTTACGCCTGAATCCAGCATGATGCGTCCACGCACCTTGGGCTTACGTTTCGGGTATTCTTTCTAAGAAAGCCTGCAACAATCATCAAAGGGCGATCACCTGATCGCCCTTTTTTTTGGGACATAATTTGATGACTCACCCTCGCGCTCCGTCGTCTGCACTCGAAACCATCCAAACGAAGCTTGCCAATGGTGCGCTGGATGAGGCGGGCACTCTGATTGATGAGCTGCTGGTGGAGTTTGCAAGCGACCCTAACCTCGCCTACTTGAGTGCACTGCGCTATCGGCTCAGTGGTAACGCTGCCAAGGCGCTGCAAACACTCTCAGACCTGACCGCAGCTGTTCCCGATATGGCGCGGGCGCATCAAGAAATGGCGGTCAATTGTCTCAGTCTCAATTTACCCCAAAAGGCACTGGAGGCAGCCGAAGCAGCGGTAACGCTAGACGGGTCTCTGCTCGCCTGTTGGGAATTACTCGCGCCACTTCAGCAACGTTTCGCTCCCGAAAAATACGACATCACGGTACAACAGATCGCCTTTCTCAAGTCGTTACCGCAAGAGCTGAGAACGGTGATGAGTTACTTATCGCAAAATCAGCTCAACGATGCAGAGCGTCTGTGTAAATACTTTTTACGAGACAACAAGACTCACGCGGAAGGCATGAGATTGCTGTCAGAGGTGCTGACACGAAAAAACATCTTGGATGAAGCGCAATATTTATTAGAAACCCTCCATCAGTTAGAACCTGACAATGTGGCTGCTGCCATTCAGCTCTTCCACGTCATGATGCGGCGTCAGCGCTTTCATTCTGCCTACGAGCTAGCAGCCGCGTTATGGCGACAACAACCCCAAGACGATGACCAGATTAAAAAGGCTTACGCAGCGGCTTGTTTTGCGGTCGGGCAAACAGAAGAGGCCGAGCACCTGTATCAGGCACTTCGACAAACTCACCCCAGCGATCATCTCATCCCCATTAGCCAGGGCCACATCTATAACGCTAATGGGGACAAAGCCGCGGCCATTGCTGCATTTCAAGAAAGTTCGACCATCAAGCCAGATCATGGCGACGCTTACTGGAGCTTGGCCAATACCAAATCCTATCGGTTTGACGATCCGCAGATAACGCAAATGAAAGCGTTGGAGCAATCTGCGTCAATTGGTGCGGTTGACCGCATTCAGATTTGCTTTGCGCTGGGGAAAGCGCTGGAGGACGAGGAACAGTACGATGCGGCGTTTGAGTATTATGCGCGCGGTAATACTCTGAAGTTACCCACGACGCACTTCAATCCAACACAGCTGATGACGCGCATCACAGCGCAGATTGACGTCTGCACCGAGGCACTATTTGAGCGTCTCGGGTCAACCGGAACGGATTCTCCTGATCCTATCTTTATTGTCGGGCTACCCCGGGCGGGATCCACGCTACTTGAGCAAATTCTGGCATCGCATTCTCAGGTCGATGGCACAATGGAACTCCATAACATTTTGGACCTCGCTAAACGACTGCGAGGCCGAGACGAGGCGGGCGCAACCGAGCCTCGCTACCCCAAAATACTGGGAGAACTGGACACGCCACTATTCACTCAGTTCGGAGAGCAATTCATAGAGCAAACACGGGTTTATCGCGGCAATGCTCCGTTCTTCATCGACAAAATGCCCAATAACTTTTTCCATATCGGTTTAATCAAACTCATTCTCCCCAATGCCAAAGTTATCGATGCGCGACGTCACCCCATGTCCTGCTGCTTCAGTGGCTACAAACAGCTGTGGGGTGAAGGACAGGAATTCTCTTACGGATTGACCGAGATCGGCAGCTATTACAAGCAATACACTCAGCTGATGGCGCATTGGGATACCGTGTTGCCGGGCTTTGTCTTGCGGGTACACCACGAGGAGGTAGTGGATAATCTTGAGCATCAGGTAAGGCGGATCCTAGATTTCTGCGGGCTGCCGTTTGAGGACGCCTGTTTGAATTTTCATAAGACGGAACGAACGATCAGAACCCCGAGCGCGGAGCAAGTGAGACAGCCGATCTATCGCTCTGGGCTAGATCAGTGGCGACACTTTGAGCATCATCTCG
>CAJQKG010000110.1 GCA_905478845.1 uncultured Luminiphilus sp. | reverse complement strand
GTTGGCCAGCATACTCGCGGAGGTGTCGACCAAAATGATGATGCGATCCCCGCCCAAGTTCAGGCCGGTCAGGTACTGCCGGTTGCCCTCTCCGACGAATTCTCGCGCACTGCGTCCTGCCTCCGCTTCAGCGGCCTCCTGAAGCAGTCGGATTTTTTCCTCTAATTGATTGATCTCCGCTTTTAACTGAGTCACGGCATCGATATCGCTCACGCCCGATTCTTCAATCGAGGCGATGAGAGCCTCGTATTCATCGAGTTCTTCAGTAATACGGCGTGCCAAGCCATCGGCCTGCACGATCTCAAGGTCTGCTTCACCGAGGGCATTACGAAGACGAACGAGCCCCGCCTGACCCTCGCGAATATCCTCATCCAATAGGTCAACTTCGGCGAGCACCTCTGCATTGACGGTTTGGAGTTCTATTTCTAGGGAGTGATCAATAATGAGGAACACTAAGACAACGGCACCAAAGCCACAGGACATGATATCGAGGAAGCTCAGGTTAAAGGTGGAAGCTTGGCGTTTGCGGCGTGCCAAGGCTCAACCGTCCACTGAGATAAACAGTACCTCGAGGGTCCCCACGACCAGTCGATCTCCAGGTTGAATCGATACCTCGCCCTCGCGGGTTTGTCCGTTGAGTTGCACGACTGTGTCGGGCGCAATCTGCACTGTACCGGGGGCTGCCAGCACGACACCAGGCGCAATGGCCTCGCCAGCGCGCATTGGCGTGGCGTGGCCCGACACAAGCTGATGAGTGGCCTGTGAGGGTGCGGTTTGTAACGATAGTGGCTCGGCAGCCTCAGTGGCGGGGAGTGCTGTCTCACCCACCTGAGCTGGGCAGGTGAGTCGCCGCTGAAAGATCAGTTCTCCGCCTGTGGGAACAAGATGATCACCGACCGCTTGCCACAGATCACTGGGTGCGACCTCAGTGGTGGGGTGAGGGAGTGTGAGCCCTGGCAGATCCGATAAGAGTGAGTCGAGTGCAATGTGCGTGATCGACTCGGGCAGCGCCTGTCGCAACTCGCGCGACAGCGCCTCACCAACCCGGCGCAACGTGTCGGTATTGATGCGGGCCGTATGATCGTCCAACGTGCAGCTGACTTCGCTCTGAGTTGCGAGCATTTTCAGTAGGCCGGGTATCTGCTCATACAGTGCTTGCTCGGTATCGGCGCGGCGTTGCGGATCAAACCGCGTTTGTGCGACGAATTGCTGTCCAATCGCCTCCGCTATCTCGTCGAGTAATCCCAGCAATCCGGACCCGGGCAGTAGCCCGGTGTCGCCAACAGAGGCTTCCCCGTTGTCGATATCAACGACGGTAATGCTGGCTTGATGTAACTGCACTTCAATGTGCGCACAAGGTTGGCCGAGATGCGCACCCACTAAGGCGCTGCGATGGATGACCGCGCTGATTTCGACCGGCAGCGTCTGCAAAATACCCAGTAGGAGTGACAGTTGTCCCGCGTCCATGGCGCCGGGTATCGCTAGTGCGACGGCCTCCTCGATCGTGGTATCTGGGAACAAGGCAGCAAGGTGCGCGTGCGCTAAATCGGCCGTGTGCCGCGCGGGCCCCAATGCCGGACTCAGTGGCTGCGTGGAGAGTCGATGCCAATACCGGGTATTCACCTCGCGCGGTGCGCGTCGCGCTTGTTGCCAGGCGGTTGTGCCAAATTGATAACGCCCCTCGTTGAACCAAACGAGTCCGGGTGACCATTGGCCTTCACCCTCATGCCACAGCGTGAGTGCGGCGTCGTTGCAATCCAATAGCCGCATCAGCTGCGCGGTACCGAGAGGTGTCGAATGAGGTTGCGGTCGATATAGCGCTGGGTGCTAAGCACGAGCCGTTCCTGAGATAACTGTAATTGGTGCAGTGCGAACATGATGAGAATAGAAAGCACCAGCGCCACGAACGTGCTGTTAAAAGCAACACCCAAGCTCACCGTGACGCCGGAGATATCCCCCTCGACGGCTTTGTATGCTTGCCCCAGCGCGTCGCCAATCCCGCGGACAGTGCCGATAAACCCAATAGAGGGAATGGCCCACGAGATGTAGCGCACCATGGAGAGCTCCGAGTCGAGACGATCCGCCTCAATATCACACTGCTCCCTGACCGCATCCGATACCGCGGGAATACTGCCGGTTGTCGTAAAACGGCTTAATGCACTCGCGAGGGCACGGGGAAGGAGGTAATCCTGTTCTTCTGCGGGAAGCGCCTCGAGTGAGCGCGATTGTTCTCTGGCGTCGCGAGGCAGGATGCTCGTCCCCTCGGCAATGGCAATGAGCTCTCGATCGAGCATGAGTGCTTCTGCGCGGGTGCGCGAAGCCTTGAAGCCCATGATTGCCAGTGCCCAGAGCATGAGAATAAAGCAGGCTTCTTGTTCAAAGTCCTTGATCACGATCGCTATCGATCGATTACCGGTAGGGTCCTCGCCCGCAGCCTGCTGCGCCGCCTGAGTCGCCAATTGCGCGTCGGCACTGGGTCGTATCACACCCACATAGGCGGCGTGCACCACAATCACGGCAATCAGTAACGCAAATAACTGATAGAGGAACTCTGAGGGCAAACGCAGCTTCATAGGCGGCTCCTGTCTCGATTAAATATCGACGGGGAAGGACACGGAAAGATCCTCTGAAATGGATTCACTCGGCTCATATTCCACCACGCTATTGGAGTCAGTGTCCGTGGAGGGGTCCGTGGAGGGGTCCGTGGCCGTGTCTGTGGTAGGTTGAGCCGATTGAGCCGGCTCGATAGCCTCACTAGTAGCGCCTTGAGCGTTCGCGCGCTCGGCTGATTCAGTAGCGACCTGTGCGAACGCGACCGTGGCAGCGCAGCTCACGGCAGCGGTGGCCGCTACCAAGAGGCGCCGCCAATGCGCTGATCGGTCACTCTGCATAACGCGCAATTCGAAAGCCCAGATCATCTCGTCCTCTTTCTCCGTAATCTCGAAACGTGAGCCGCAATTCTGATAGACGGCTCAATGCCCAGCTTCCACCACGAATCGTATAGTTATCCCCACGCTGCGCGCCGAGCGGATCAATGGCCAACTCGGCGTTAGCCGAGGGAATGCGATAACCGTCGTGAATCCACTCAGCCACATTACCACCCATGTCGTATAAACCGCGATGATTGGGGGGGAAACTGCTGACCGGGGCGGAGACGACAAACTGGTCCGTGTAGCCGTTTAAAATGCGGCCGGTCACGAGCGCGGAGGTGTTATCTGCCACATTGGTGACTGCCTGGGTTGGCGGGAAGGTATCGCCCCAGGCAAAGCGCCTCAGTTGGTCTCCCTCAACGCGAGCGGCAAAGGCCCACTCAGCCTCGCTGGGGAGACGATAGCCAACACTGCTAGAGTTAAAGCCAATAATGATGCCTTGTTGCTCGCGATAAAATGGCGCCAAGCCGGCGCGCAGGCTGAGCCAGTTACAGAAGCTGGCGGCTTGTTGCCAGGTCACGCCAGCGACCGGTTGGTGATCACGATCGAGGGAATAGCTTTCTATCAGCCCGGAGTCATGGGACGCTTCAAATTGCCTGAACTGCGCGTTGGTGGTTTCGGTCGACGCGAGATAAAACGCGCGCTTGAGTTCCACCGCGTGCTCCACTTCATTGGCGCGTCTTCCCGGGTCGCGTCGTGACGCACCCATCGTAAAGGGGTTCTGCGATTCAGCTGCTGGATCAATTAGCACTAGCGTCTGTCCCAGGGGAGTGGTGATGGTCGGCGTCATAGCCGCCTTTCTGGCCGCCGCCTCCGTCAGTAAGGTCACGTTAACTTGCTGCGCAAGGCCAGGCCTGGGTAAGACGGTCGCCTCATAAGAGGCGTATCCCGCTAATCGAATTTCAATGCGTTGTGTGACCGCCGGGAGTGCCAGTATTTGGCTACCCAACCCCATGCCGCGGCCGTTAATGAT
>CAJQKG010000109.1 GCA_905478845.1 uncultured Luminiphilus sp. | reverse complement strand
CATTGCATTCGCATAAAAAAAAGCTGATTATATATACAGTACTTTTGAGAAGGCGATTTTAGCTTCATTAGGATGTTTTTTGATGGGGCAAAGAGCACAGAAGAGCATAGAGAGCACAGAAGAGCAGAGAGAGCACAGAAGAGCACAGAAGAGCAGAGAGAGCACAGAAGAGCAGAGAGAGCACAGAAGAGCATAGAGAGCACAGAGAGCATAGAGAGCAAGCGGCAGCGAGGCCGCTATCCCGACCGAGATACCAGACCGAGATAAAAGGAGCAAAGCATGGATCCTAACAAGCAAAAAGCATTGGACGCAGCGCTGTCGCAGATTGAGCGCCAGTTTGGTAAAGGAACGGTCATGCGCATGGGTGACCAAGAGCGCGTGGCCATCCCATCGATCTCGACGGGCTCCTTAGGGCTGGACATTGCCTTGGGCATTGGTGGTCTCCCCAAGGGTCGTATCTGTGAGATTTATGGTCCAGAGTCCTCAGGTAAAACCACGCTCACACTGCAAGTGATTGCTGAGGCACAAAAAGCAGGGGGCACTGCCGCCTTTATTGATGCAGAGCACGCATTAGATCCGCAGTATGCCGAGAAGCTGGGCGTGCAAGTGGATGACTTGATTATGTCTCAGCCCGATACCGGTGAGCAGGCGTTAGAGGTGGCCGAGATGCTAGTGCGCTCGGGTGCCGTGGATATTCTGGTGATTGATTCGGTGGCCGCCTTGACGCCAAAGGCAGAGATAGAGGGCGAAATGGGTGACTCACACGTCGGTCTTCAGGCGCGCTTACTGAGTCAGGCGATGCGAAAATTGACCGGAGCCATTAAGCAAACCAATTGCCTCGTGATCTTCATCAACCAGATCCGGATGAAAATTGGTGTAATGTTTGGCAGCCCAGAAACAACCACTGGCGGCAACGCATTAAAGTTTTACTCCTCAGTGCGCCTTGATATTCGCCGAATCGGTGCGGTAAAAGACGGTGACGAGGTCGTAGGTAATGAAACCCGGGTAAAAGTGGTCAAAAACAAGGTATCGCCGCCGTTTAAACAGGCGGAGTTTCAAATAATGTACGGCGTCGGCATTTATCAAATGGGGGAGGTGATCGATTGGGGGGTCAAGCTTAATCTCATCGACAAGTCAGGGGCGTGGTACGCCTACAAGGGTGAGAAAATTGGCCAAGGCAAAGCCAATGCCGCGCGTTTCCTGCAGGACAATGGTGGGATTGCTAAGGAGATCGAGGATCAGATCCGGCATCAGATGATGGGGGTGCCGCTTGCAGTGGTTGAAGCGGAGTCAAAAGAGGATGCCAAAGAGATTGCGGTTGAGCAGGGCGGCGATAGCGCAGCGGAATCTTCCTAGCCTGTAGGTTGATCGGTGTCGGCCTCAGAAGAAAATCGTCCTGCTGTGACGGCTGGCGAGCTTCGGCTCGCTGCGATGGATCTCTTGGCAAGACGCGAACATGGCTCTCAAGAGCTGCTGGTGAAACTGCGTAAGCGGTTTCGACATCGAGCCTGCGCCGATGAGCAGGTTCAGGACGTGCTCAGTGCGCTGACCGACGAGGGGTTGCTGAGCGATGAGCGTTTTGCCGTGTCCACCGTCAGGCAGCTTGTCAGTCGTGGATATGGACCTCGCCGCATTCATGAAACATTTCGTCAGCAGGGCATTGACGCTTACCTTTCCGGGGCGCTGGCAGAGGCCTTCGAGGCTCCGATAGATTGGTATGCCGAAGCGGCCAATGTGTATCAAAAAAAATATCAGGGTGACGCCATTGCAGGTGACTGGGATGCCTGCCAGCGGCAACGGGCGAAGCGAATGCGCTTCTTACAATATCGTGGCTTTGACGCTGAGGTATGTCAGACCTTAGTCTTCGATAGTCTCGCCGAAGAAGAGCCCACGCCGGAATAGGCGCTTTACCAGCGCAAGCGCTGCGTCAATCGATCGCGAGATGATTGAATGAGGGGACGCTCAGAGTGTGGCGGGTAGCCAGCATTATACTGAATCATTCTCCGCCAGCGCTGCCAGCCACAGCGCCCTGGCTTCGATCGCCTGCTGCTTGATTGCTGCGGCGTTGCGAGGACCCATTCGCAACACCTGCTTTTGGATCGGTGCCAGTGACTCGATAGCGGGGTTTTCATATATCCAGACGGCCTCTTTACGAATAAGGCGTTCTTCAGTGACGTCGATCTCTGGCGTAGCAATGATCGTGTCTAGCGTCTCGATTACCGCGAGATCAAAGTAGGTCGGGTCTTCCCCGTAAAAGCCCCATGCCTCCCGTAACAAAGGCAAAAAGCGAGCGAAGGCGTCAACCAATTCAGCCGCATCAAGGCTCTCTATCCAACGTGTGATGGGGTCATAGCGCGTGAAACCCTCTGGATCCGCTACGACCTGAGTGCCATCGTCGACGATAGGAAACTGGGCTTTGGGTCTGGCAATGGGGACCAGCTTGTAGGGAACGTCGCCTTGCGCCGTGAGATAGATCAGGCTGGCGCTGCGCTCAATGATATTGCCTGGCATGAGGTATTGCTGTCCCGCGGTACCGAGTGGAATGTCTGCCAGGGCGTCTCGAACAGGATCATCACTTTCAAATAGAGCGGGCAGGGGTTCCACCGTGGGCTCAGGCGGCGGGATGGCGGCAGGGAGAACAGGCTCAGGTAGCGTACTGGGGAGCGTCTCTTCTGCTGGAGGGGCAGGCACTGTGGGGGCGACGGGAACGGGCTGACTAATGACGGGCTCTTCTTGCGGCCAGATGCCGGTCAACACCACCACGCCCGCAATCACGACACAGACTAGCGCGGCAATTAATAGTTGCTGCGCCGTGCTGACGCCCCGCTGGCACCCAGCGGTAGATCGGTTGCTGTTAACCGTTGCCCTTTGGTCTCTTGCCGACATGGTCTGCCTCATTTTGTCTGCGGAAGGGAGCCTGATTCTCCGCTTATGGAGATTACCGGGAGTGGCACCCACAACAATCTCAACATCATACTGCTTTGATGCACTGTAATTCACCCCTGCAGAGACTGGTTTCTCGGTAACAATCACGTTTGCCAGCCCTCTCGTTTACCACGATGACGAGGGGTTCACCTAGCGCTGGTTAACGAGGTCTCTTCCATATCGCGCAGTGCATGCTCTAACTGGTTCACCAAATCATCAAAGACGGCTACCGTGGCTTCGATCGGCTCCGCTGAGGTCATATCGACGCCCGCTTTTTTTAAAAGTTCGATCGGGTAATCGTTCGAGCCAGATTTCAGCATGGTGAGGTAACGCTGACGAGCAGGCTCTCCTTCTTCCAAAATTTGCTTCGCTAGGGCGGTGGCGGCGACGAACGAGGTCGAGTATTGATAGACGTAGAAGTTATCACTGCGTAAAAAATGTGGGATGCGACTCCACTCAATTTGGTTCAGCTCATCAACGTGTACCGCATCACCGTAGTAGTCTGAGAAGACATCCGCGTAAAGCGCATTGAGCACGTCTGCGGTGAGCGCTTCGCCCGCTTCTACTTTTGCGTGAGCTCGCGCTTCAAAATCAGCGAAGGAGGCTTGCCGATAAAAGCCGCCTCGAAACTCATCGAGGTAAGAGCTCAGTAAGTAAGCGCGCTCGGCAGCGGAAGATGCTTCTTTGAGCATTTTCTGCATTAAAATAGCTTCGTTGGTCATAGAGGCGATCTCCGCGATGAAAGTGCGGTAATCCCCATAAACCTGTGGCTGAGCGTTGCGGGTTAAATAGCTGTGGATCGAATGGCCATATTCGTGAGCGAGGGTGGAGACATTATTTAACGTGCCCTCGAAGTTCATCGATAAATAGGGTTTTGAGGTGTAGGTCCCCCAGCTATACGCGCCACCACGCTTGCCTCGATTGGCGAGAGCATCGACCCAACCCTCGTCAAAGCCCTTCCAGTAGATGTCGAGATACTCATCGCCCAATGGGGTGAGAGCGTCTGCGACGATGTTTTTGGCTTCGTCAAAGCTGATGTTGGCCACGCTGGGTTCAACGATGGGCGCGTACATATCCCAGACCTCTAGGCGGTCGACGCCTAATGCTCGCTGTCGCAGCTTCAGATAGCGTTGCAGTGGGCCGCTACCGGCACGCACTGTGGCAATAAGATGATTGAACACTTCAATGGGAATTGCGTTGCTGTAGGTGGCTTGTTGCAGTCGCGAATCAAAGCCACGCGCACGTGCAAAAAAAACTCGGCTCTTGACGTGGCCTTCGTAGTTGGCTGCAAGGGTATGATTGAGCGCCTGGTAGCCCTGAAAAAGCTGTGTCCAGGCAGCTTGCCGAACCCGCCGATCAGCTGAGTGTAAAAAGGCGCCGTATCGTGAGGTGGTGAGCTCCACCTCGTCGCCGGCCTCATCGACAATGCGACCAAACTGCAAATCAGAGCTGTCTATGGCAGTGAACACACTATCAAACTTACTGAGGGGGTCTGCCGCCATTGCGAGTAACTTTTCCTCTGCCTCTGACAGGGTGTAGGTACGCATGCGTGCCGTTTCGTCTAAATAGTGCTCGTAGAGAGGCAGGCCGGGCGTCGAGGCCACATAGTGATTCAGCGTATCAGGTGGAATGGATAATAACTCGGGAGAGAAAAAGGCCAATGCTTGCTGAAACTGAGAATAAAGACCTTGGGCTTCTGAAAAACGCGCAGCATTATCAGAGAGACGGGTGTCCTCGAAGCTTTTCAGGCCGGCGTAGACGTAGAGGTTGGCAACAATCTCCTCAATCGCTTGAATGGCCTCAATGGCGGCCAGCAAAGTGTCGCCATCGTTACCCAATCTTCCTCGGTAGTCGGCGATGCTGGGCAAAAGGGCAATCAGCTTTGCTTTATCAGCCTCCCATGCGCTGGCATCAGGGTACATGTCAGAGAGGTCCCATTTGTATTGATTCGGTATCTCCGACCGCTCGGGTACGTCCTTTGCAGCGACCGACAAAGGAGACAGCAGGATGATCAGTGAGACCGCTAAGAAATACCGCAAGAGCGTGTGTACTGACATAGGCTTTATTTCCTGAATGCTGAGTAACGGGCGAGTCGCTGCCCTCATAGAACAGGATACTCGTATTAAGTCCATCACTACACTAGCGCCTAGTCACCCCTTTGATGAGCGTCATTGCGGTTGCAAAGGGGTATCCACGTGAGCTGGGCCAAAGCGCAGCGCCTCTCCGGGGGCTGAGTAGGTATCTAATCCGGAGATCGTGGCCAATTCCAGCTTGCCAAGATCGAGGCTGCCGTCAAGCCGCTGCGCATCGGCTGAGCAATACAATGCAGTGACTTCACCAATCAGTAAATGGGTGCCATTGATGCTGAGCGTCTGATGCTCGCGGAGTCGGCAGCCGACCTGCAGAGGCGATGATTTGACATACGGCGCGTCGACCCCGGCTTTCCATTCTAAGTCGAAACCGCAAGCACTGAACTCCGATCTGTTTTTGGGGTAGGGCGCGGAGGTTTGGTGGGCCTGAGCTGCCGATTCAAGCCGAAAGCCATTAAGTGTCCAGCACTGGGTTTTCAGCACATTATGCAGCGTGTGTCGTTCTCCTTTGCCCGTATCGGGTCTGACGATCATTCCCAGCAAGGCAGGATTCGACCCCAGGTGAAAGTGTGAACTGACAATGGCAAGATTAGCGGCCCCGCTCTCATAGGTCCCCACTAGCATGCCACTCTTATAACCCGGCAGACTATTGATCAATCGCGCGCGCCGACTACGAGGCATTGCTGACAGCGTTTCCGCGTCGACCTGTAATAGATGAGAGTCCATAGCGCCTAACAGTTATCGGCGGTGTGATAGCGATTCGCGTAGCGTTTCCTTGCCCACATATTGTAACACCACGAGGCGATCGGTTTGATCAAAGGCCAGCGCAGCCATCGCCACAGAACGCCAATTCGCGTGTACTGCCAGGCCGCGATATTGGCGTCGATACCCACAACCCAGCGGTCACCTTGGCGAAGATGAAGAGACTTGAGCAACGTCTCCTTACTGGGCGCGTCGCTGTCGATCTCCAGTTCATGAACATCCTGCAAAATCAATTTTTCTGATTTCATTTTCGCTAGGTGCGTCATCTCTCTCTGGCAGAGAGGGCAAGAGCCATCAAAATAAAGTACGTCATATTTTTCCATGATCACTCTACGATGATCGAACGTAATTGGATGTCATGACGCCCTGGCAGTCAGGGCGCTAGGACTTAGTCGGATTCTTCAAGGAGAGCGGTAATACGCTCTTGGAGGATCGCTTCATCGCCCTTTCTAAAGCCGACATGAATTTCACGGATCATGCCTTTTTTATCGATGAGGTATCCCGAGGGCATGCCGGCTACGGCAAAAGCGCGTCCTGAGTCGCCCGTGGTATCGATAGCAATCGGATACTCCACGGGGTAGCGTGCCAAGAAGTCCAAGGCGTCTTCCTCGACATAGTCAACGCTAATCGCGACGACGTTAAACGCTTCAGGCGAAAACGTTTGGCGAAGGCGGTTCAGTGCTGGCAAAGATAAGCGGCACGGACCACACCAGCTGGCCCAAAAGTCGAGATAGGTTACGCGGCCCTGCAGATCACTATTAGAGAGAGTGCCGCTGCCATTAGCGATCAAAGGCAGCTCCCAATCGGGCTGTGGCAGAGGCGCCTGCAGCGAGATATGAGAATCACGATCGGCAGTCACGCCGCCAGCCGTCATAGCAAGGCAGATCATTAAGCCCATTTTTCTCAGCAAGGTGCGTCGCAGCATGCTCGACATGACTGGCTCCTTTGATTTAGCGATTTCGGCCCAGGCGCTCATGAGCATCGACCCACTCGTTGACTCGCGTGGTCTTGTCGACCCGCGCGGCGGCGGATAGTGAAAGCTCTCCTGCTACAACCAGTGCGGCTGCAATTTCGCAGAGCTTGAGTGCTTTGCCCTGACCCTCACAGCCCAGCATTCGCAGACACTCTCGCTGAGTCGGCAGAGACGTGCCGCCGCCGTAGGTGGCCATGATCAGCGCTGGCAGCGTGATTGAGAAATAAAAGTCGCCTTTGCTGGTGGCTCGCTGAAAAGTCGTGCACTGATTGGACTCGCCGATATTCGCGACATCTTGCCCGGTCGCCAAATAGAGTGCTGCCAGCGCATTAGCGGGATGATTCGCATTATTCGAGGAGTTGGTCAAAATGGCTGACAACGTCGAGATCTGTTGCCCGTAAGCAATTTGCTCGGGGGCGACCCGCAAGTGCTTCATGAGAATGTCACGTGGGACCGTGATTTCCGCGGTGACGCGCCTGCCGCGGGTTTTTAACAGATTGACAGAGGATGTTTTCTTTTCCGTGTCAAAGTTACCCGACAGCATGTAGTGCAACATTTCAGGACGTTGTTGATTAATCCACTCACAGGCAATAAAGGTGGCTCTGCTCACCATGTTTTGCCCCGCAGCGTCTCCGGTGGAATAGTCAAACCGAGTAAAAATCATGCTGTGGGCATGATAGCTCTCAATCTCATGGAGCTTGCCGACCGAGGTGGAGGTCTCGGCGCGCGCCTTGATGCTCTCAAAATTATCTTTGAGCCAGAGCTGAAAGTCCCTCGCTTGGCGCGAATCTTTGAAGATGAAAACGGGGGAGCGTTGCATCGACTCTTGGGAAACGGTTGTTAAGACGCCGCCGGCCTCTTTGATCACCTTCATGCCGCGGTTATAGGACGCCAGCATGGTGCCTTCAACGGTTGCCATTGGGACGTAAAACTCGCCCTGAGCGTGTTCTCCATTGACCAGCAGTGGCCCCGCAACGCCGATAGGTATTTGTGCGACACCCCAAAAGTTTTCGATATTGCCGTCCATCTCATGAGGGTCAAAAGAGAACTGCTTGGTGTGTTCTAGCGCGGCGCCCGTTTGCGCTTCGATGAAGCGCTGCCGCTGTTCCACGATATCAGCGCTATAGTCGTCTTCGCCGCTTCGGGGGATTTTAGTGTCATCGGTCATAAGGTATTAATCCGCGCTTTGGCTTCGATATATTCGGTCGTCAACTGAGCCACATAGTCGGCCGTCGTGCCCAATTTTTTCACCGCGCCAATGCCTTGGCCACAGCCCCAAATATTCTTCCACGCCTTGGCATCGGTGTCGCCACCTGAGCCAAAGTCCATCTGGCTCGGGTCGCTTTCGGGCAGGGCGTTGGGGTCAAGACCGGCAGCCTCAATGGAGGGCTTGAGATAATTACCATGGACCCCCGTAAACAGGTTGCTATAGACAATATCGTCTGCCCCAAAATCAACTATCGCCTGCTTATAAGATTGCTCTGCATTGGCTTCCTCGGTCGCTATGAAGGCTGAACCAATGTAGGCCAAGTCTGCTCCCATGGCTTGAGCCGCGAGCACCGCATCGCCCGTTGCGATGGCGCCTGATAAAAGCAGTGGGCCGTCGAACCATTCGCGGATTTCCTGAATCAGCGCCATCGGAGAAACGGTACCCGCATGACCACCTGCTCCAGCGGCCACTGCGATCAGTCCATCAGCGCCTTTTTCAATCGCTTTTTTGGAAAAACGGTTGTTGATCACATCGTGCAAAACGATGCCGCCATAGCTATGCACCATCTCGTTGACCCACTCTTTGGCACCCAGCGATGTAATGACGATGGGGACTTCGTACTTCACACACATGTCCATGTCATGCTTGAGTCGCGCGTTTGAGCCATGCACAATCTGATTGACCGCAAAGGGCGCCGAGGGTGCGTCGGGATTCGCCGCATCATACTCCGCTAGCTCTGACGTAATGCGCTCGAGCCACTCTTCTAAAACGGGTTCTGGTCTTGCGTTCAGTGCGGGAAAGGAGCCGATGATTCCCGCTTTACACTGAGCGATGACAAGATCAGGATTGGAGATGATAAAAAGTGGTGAGCCGACGACGGGGAGTCGCAGGGCGTTCTGCAGGGAAGGTGGTAATGACATTGAGCATATCTCCTGTTGTGAATCTGTTGGCGCCGCTGGTGTCGCGCTGAGTCAAGTTGGTCGCCAGCTAGCCGTCTGCGGTGCCATAACAGCTCACTGAAGAGGCTCTCACGGCGACGCGTTGAAGTGGAAGTCAGGTAGCTGGCCTGAGAAAACAATCGGCACTGTAATTGTCAATATGTGCCGTTGCAACTATGGACGCTAGTGGAGCGAACCGCTGCCTATGTATCACCCCTTTTTCGGACTGACTGAGCAGCCGTTCACAATTGCGGTTAATCCGCGTTATTTATTTATGAGTCACCGCCATCGTGAGGCGCTAGCTCATCTCTTATACGGTGTGGGGAGCGGCGGCGGATTCGTGCTGTTGACCGGTGAGGTGGGGACAGGGAAAACCACCTTGAATCGTTGTTTGCTGGAGCAGTTGCCCACCAACACGGATATCGCCATTGTGCTGAATCCTGCCTTAAGTGCCATTGAGCTGTTGGCGAGCGTTTGTGATGAGCTCGAAATCAGCTATCCGACCGAGACGCCAAGCCTGAAGATGCTGACCGATGCCCTCCATCGGTTTTTGCTCACCAATCATGCTAAAGCTCGTCAGACGGTCTTGATGATCGATGAGGCTCAGCATCTTGATTTTGAGGTTCTGGAACAGATCAGGTTGCTGACTAACCTCGAAACAGACGAAAAAAAACTGCTGCAAATTATTCTGACCGGGCAGCCTGAGCTGGAGTCTATGCTCGCTCGGCCCGAGCTCCGGCAACTCAATCAGCGTATCACCGCGCGCTATCAGCTGACCGCGTTGGACAAGCAAGAGACGCAAAGCTATGTCCGCCATCGACTCTCGATCTCTGGGTTAGCGGATGGCCGCTCTCTTTTTACCCCCTCAGCGCTGCGACAAATTGTTAAATTAACCGGTGGCATTCCTCGGTTGATCAACCTGTTGTGTGATCGGGCGCTGATGGGCGCTTATGGACGCAATGAACCGGTAGTGTCGGCCGCGATCGTCCGTCAGGCGGCGACGGAGGTATTTGGTGGGAACGCATCGTTGACGACAACGCAGTTTGCAATGCCCCGTCTCGGGAGTGCTCGGCGAGTCGCGTCAGCATGGGCTGTTTTGAGTGCCATTCTGGCGAGTTTGCTGGCCTATAACGTCTTTGTGACGTCGCCGAGTGGGATCGCTGGGATAAGCGGGTCGATCGAGCCTCCTTCAGCTGACGCCGCGGAGTCTCGTCGTACAAGTGTGGCACCCCTACAGGTTGCGCCAGATTGGTTGGTCAGTTCGCGAGCGGCGGAGTCAGCGCTCTGGTCCCTGTGGCGGGAAGCGCCTTTGCCCCGCAATGCATGTGATGCCGCCAGTCCCTCAGATTTACGTTGCGAGTCTGCCGATAGCGATACCTGGGATGCGGTGTTGGCATTGAATCGACCTGTGATGCTCGAGTTGCAGCGACGGAATCGCTTCGCCGCTGCGACGGTTCTGTTGGCGGTCAAGGAGGAAATGGCCACTGTTTTTACCGGCGATGTGGTGTGCGAAGTACCTTTGACAACGGTGGCTGACCACTGGCAAGGGCGTTTTCGATATTTTTGGCAAAGTCCTCCGGGCTGGACTGGACCGCTGCGGATTGGTGATCGAGGTCCAGTGGTGGCGCATGTGGTTGGCGAATTTGCCCGCTTAGACGGGTTGCCTGCGCCGCCATTGAGCACTTTTACCGAAGCCTTGGAGGAGCGAGTGGAAGTGTTTCAGGCGTCGGTGGGGCTAAGAGTCGATGGTGTGGTCGGTGTTAGGACGCTGCAGGCATTGAATGACGCACGGGCGATAGGGCTGACCGCCGGTGACGCCCTGCGGCGTGCTATTGAGCGCTATGGAGTCGTTACATGTCGCTGATTCTTGATGCATTAAGACGTTCAGAGCAGGCCGACTCACCACTCCCCTATGGGCCGGTCGAAGTGAATCAGGTTGCCGGAGGGTTGCGGCTGAGACCGATGATGGCGGCGCTGTTACTGGGCGCGTTGCTGGGAGCTGGCGTGGTGATGTGGTTTGTCGCGATGTCGCCCGATGACTTAGCTTCATCGATCCCTTCAGACGCGTCATTGCGGCCAATGGGTAGCAGTATGGCGGATCGACCTGCGACAGATGTGCAGCGCAAGCCGTTAAATCAGTCGAGTGCGGACCAAGGGGCGGGTAGTCAAACCGCTTCACTGCTGCAATCGGACTCATTGAAGCCCGCACCGTCGCCGGT